>JAFPTE010000091.1 GCA_017400415.1 Oscillospiraceae bacterium | reverse complement strand
GCCGAAGCGCTTTGCGGCGGAAAGGCCGAACACGTGGTCATCCTCGTTTATGGTGCCGCCTACGGCGCAGAGGCTGTTATGGCAGTTGGTGAGCACATAGGGCACCGGGAAACGCTCCAGGCCGGAGGCCAGGGCGGTCTGTATGATGCCCACGTAGGTTATATCGTGGGAGATAAGGGCGTCAAACCTGATGCTCAGAGCGCCGGGCTCCGCCCCCTTGCTGTGGGCGAGCATTATCTCATGGGCCAGGGTCCCACCGGAGGGCGCATCCCCTGCCGGCACGGGCACACCGCCCTGAAGCTTCACTTTTTTGTCCGAAAGACGTATCATGCCTATCATCCTCCTGGCGTATTTGGGTACATTATATATTAAAGCCCGCAGAATAGCAACCGAAATGCAGGAATTTTTGTTAAAATTGCAAATTCCTCTGAAAAATGCCTTTACGGGCCTTTGTTATTTGTCTGTTTTGCAGAATTTTCAAGAAAGACTTGCAATCTGTTTAGCGCTACATTATAATAAAGACCAAAGTCCGGAGGTGTTTATTATGACCGATCTGAATAAAACCGCAATCCTGCACGAATACGTCAATTCCTTCTGCGGAGACCTGAAGGACAGCTATGCTATTGACTATTCAAAATTTAACCAGTATAATCTTAAGCGGGGCCTGCGAAACTCTGACGGCACCGGCGTTCTGGCCGGCATCACCAGAGTGGGCAGCGTCCAGGGCTACCTGGTGGAGGACGGCGCTCCCCTGCCTATCCCCGGCAAGCTCTATTACCGGGGCTATGACGTGGAGGAGATTGTCTCCGCCCACGCCAAGAGCCAGACCTTCGGCTATGAAGAGGTGGCCTACCTGCTGCTTATGGGCTCACTGCCCACTGCAGACCAGCTCCGCAAATTTGACACGGTCCTCTCCGCCGCCCGGATCCTGCCGGACGGATTTACGGAGGATATGATAATCAAGGCCCCCAGCCGGAACATCATGAACAAGCTGGCCCGGGGGGTCCTGGCTCTCTACTCCTATGACGACGACCCGGACGATATCTCCGTGGAGAATCTGATGCGCCAGTCCATTGAGCTCATCGGCCGGTTCCCGGTGATTGTGGCCAACGCCTACGCCGTGAAACGGCACTACTATGACGGCAAGAGCCTCTATATCCACGTGCCCCGGGAAAACCTCTCCGTCTCCGAAAACTTTCTGCGCATCGTGCGCCAGGACAAGAGCTACACCCGGGAGGAGGCCCTCCTGCTGGATATCATGCTCATGCTCCACGCCGAGCACGGCGGCGGCAACAACTCCGCCTTCACCTGCCGTGTGCTCTCCTCCTCCGGCACGGACACCTACTCCGCCATTGCCGGGGCCGTGAGCTCCCTGAAGGGTCCCCTTCACGGCGGCGCCGCCAAGAAGGTTAAGGATATGTTCTACGACCTGAAGGCCACGGTCCGGGATTACGAGGATGACGACGAGGTGGCCTTCTACCTTAACCGCCTCATCGACGGGGACGTTTTTGACGGCGCCGGGAAGATTTACGGCCTGGGCCACGCTGTCTACACCGTTTCCGACCCCAGAGCCGTCATGCTGAAAAAATACGCCAAGGGCATGGCGGAGGAGAAGGGCCGCAGCGACGATTTCCGCCTTATGGAGACCATCGAGCGGCTGGGCATCCCCATCCTCCGGGAGCGGAAGAAAATCGCCCTGCCGGTCTGCGCCAACGTGGATATGTACTCCGGCCTGGTGTACAGCATGCTGGGCATACCGGACGACCTGCTGACCCCCCTGTTCGCCATCGCCCGCATCTCCGGCTGGTGCGCCCACCGCATTGAAGAGGTGCTCACCGGCGGCAGGATCATGCGCCCGGCCTACAGAGCCGCTATGGTAAAATCCCCCTATGTGCCCATTGACGAAAGGGGCTGAAATATAGCTTTTACGGAGGTAATTGAATGAAGTCCAAGGTCTTTTTTTCCACCGAAATCACGCCGGAGAACATGATCAGGATGTATGAGGCCCTGGGGGTAAAGCCCGCCGGAAGAGTGGCCTGCAAGCTCCACTCCGGCGAGATGGGCAACCAGAATTACCTCCGCCCGGAATTCATGCGCCCCATTGTGGAGCACGTAAAGGGCACCGTTGTGGAGTGCAACACCGCCTACGGCGGCAGCCGTGAGAAAACCGAGGACCACTGGGCCACCATCAAGGCCCACGGCTGGAGCCACTACTTTGACGTGGACCTGATGGACGCCCAGGGAGACGACCTTATCCTTCCGGTGCCCGGCGGCAGGGTGCTGCGGCATAACTACGTGGGCCGACACCTGGAAAACTACGACTTTCTTCTGGTGCTGAGCCACTTCAAGGGCCACCCCATGGGGGGCTTCGGCGGTGCGCTCAAGCAGCTTTCCATCGGCTGCGCCTCCTCCCGGGGCAAGGCCTGGATCCACTCCTGCGGCCGCAGCCTTGACACCAAGGAGTGCTGGGCCCTCCCCCTGACCCAGGACCGGTTCCTGGAGGCTATGGCGGACGCCGCCTCCACGGTGGCAAAGGCCTTCGCCGGACGCAGCGCCTACATCAGCGTTCTCAAGAACCTTTCCGTGGACTGCGACTGCTGCGAGGTGGCGGAGGACCCCTGCATGAGGGACATCGGCATTCTGGCCTCCCTGGACCCCGTCGCCATCGACCAGGCGGGCATCGACCTGGTGAACGCCCAGACCGACGACCCGGGTCAGGCCCACTTCCTGGAGCGGGTGAACTCCCGCCACGGGGTGCACACCATCGAGGCGGCGGCGGAGCTGGGCTTCGGCAGCCGGGAGTATGAGCTTATACGGCTTTAATAACTATTCAAGGCGGAGGAGGGTTTTGGCCCCCCTCCGCTTTTTTATGCAATCCGGGCTATTTAACCGACATTGTGGGAGGTGTTTGTCCTTTACAAAATGTGTCGAATTGTGTAAAATGTAATGAATGCAATATGAAGAGGTATGCTATGGACTACGCTGAATTCACCCCGGAGATGAAGAAGACCCACACGATTCTTGCTCCGGACATATTCCCCATACATATGAAGCTGCTGCAGAAGGTCTTTCACCAGTACGGCTTCAATATGGAGGTCATGCGGCGGGCCGGAAAGCCCGTTCTGGACACAGGGCTCAAATACATACACAACGACATGTGCTATCCCGCCATCTGCACCTGCGGCCAGCTGCTGGACGCTGTCCAGAGCGGGGACTATGACCCCCGCCGGGTGGCCCTTATCCACTTCCAGACCGGCGGCGGCTGCCGGGCCTCCAACTATATAAAGCTCCTGCGGAAGGCTCTCAAGAACATGGGCATGGACTATATACCGGTCATCTCCATAAACTTCATGGGCATGGAGAAGCACTCCGGCTTCAATATCACTGTTCCCATGGTGTACAAGGCCTTCATCTCCCTTCTGTACGGGGACCTTCTGATGCTCCTCTACAACCAGGTCCGGCCCTATGAGGCCGTGACCGGCACCTGTGACGCCGTGCTGGAAAAATGGGTCCGGGACCTGACGGACGGCTTCGTTAAAAACCAGGGCCTTATAGGCAAGGCGGTCCAGCGGAACATGGACGCCATTGCGGCGGACTTCCACAACGTTGAGCGGGTGGAGAAGAAGCTTATAAAGGCCGGCATTGTGGGCGAGATATACGTCAAGTACGCCCCCTTCGGCAACAACGGCCTGGAGGCCTTCCTCCGGAGCCAGGACGTGGAGTACATGGTGCCCGGGGTCCTGGGCTTCTTCCAGTACTCCCTGTACAGCCCCGTTATGGACAACAGGCTCTACGGCGACAGCCCCCAAAAGGCCATGGTCAGCAAAATCGCCATGAGGGCCATGAAGCACATGGAGGGCATGCTGCTGAAGGCAGTGGCCCCCTACCCGGAGTTTACGGCCCCCAGCCGCTTTGAGGAGTTCCTGAAGCTGGCGGAGAAGGTCACGGACCTGGGCGTGAAGATGGGCGAGGGCTGGTGCCTGCCTGCCGAGATGGCGGAGCTCATTGAAAAGGGCTACGAGAACATAGTATGCACCCAGCCCTTCGGCTGCCTGCCCAACCACATTGTGGGCAAGGGCGTGGTGCGCCACGTGAAGGAGGTCTATCCCCAGGCCAACATCTGCCAGGTGGACTACGACCCCGGCGCCTCCAGAGTGAACCAGGAAAACCGCATCAAGCTCATGCTGGCGGTGGCCCGGGAGAACATGGAGGCAAAGGCGGCCTCATCCGAGCGTGAGACTGTTACGGCGTGAGGTAAGATATGAAGAGAATCGGATTGGACGTGGGCTCCACCACCGTCAAGTGTGTGGTGCTGGACGAAAAACAGAACATTGTCTGGAGCGCCTACCGCCGCCACATGAGCCAGATCTCCCTGAAGACCGCCGAGCTCATAGCCCAGGTCAGCGGCGCCTTCCGGGGCGAAATCATGAGCCTTTCCGTCACGGGCTCCGCCGGCATGGGCATGGCCTCGGACCTGGATATCCCCTTTGTGCAGGAGGTCTACGCCACCAGAGCGGCGGTGAACTCCCTCTGCCCCGGCACGGACACGGTCATCGAGCTTGGGGGCGAGGACGCCAAGATACTTTTCCTGACGGACGGCCTGGAGGTCCGCATGAACGGCTCCTGCGCCGGCGGCACCGGCGCCTTCATCGACCAGATGGCCACCCTTATGAACATCACGCCCACGGAGCTTAACGACCTGGCGGCCCGGGCGGAGAAGACCTACACCATCGCCTCCCGCTGCGGCGTCTTTGCCAAAAGCGACATCCAGCCCCTTATAAACCAGGGGGCCCGGAAGCCGGACATCGCCGCCAGCATCCTGTACGCCGTGGTGAATCAGACCATCGGAGGCCTGGCCCAGGGCCGGCCCATCGCCGGCAGGGTGCTCTACCTGGGGGGACCCCTGACCTTCTTCTCCCAGCTCCGGGCGGCCTTTGACAAGACTCTGGGCCTTGAGGGCCTGTGCCCGGAAAACTCCCTGTACTTCGCCGCCCTGGGAAGCGCCCTCTGCGGCCAGAAGAGCGGCTTCGACCTGGAGCGCCTCCAGGCCCGGATAAAGGACTACGCCTCCTCCGAGGGCTACGTCTCCGCCCCGCCCCTCTTTAAGAGCGAGGACGATTACAACGCCTTTTCCATGCGCCACTACCACGATTCCGACTCCCTGGGCTACACGGAGGACCCTGCGGCCCCCATGCTCCTGGGCATCGACGCAGGCTCCACCACCGTGAAGGCCGTGGTCTGCGACGAGGCGGGCCGGATTTTCGACACCATGTACAAGCCCAACTCCGGAAACCCGGTGCCCATGATAAGGGACTATCTGACGGGCCTTTACAGCCGGTACCCGGAGCTCAACATAGTCTCCTCCGCCGTCACCGGCTACGGAGAGGATATTATCCGGAACGCCTTCCGGGTGGATAACGGCATTGTGGAGACCGTGGCCCACTTTACGGCGGCGAAAAAGTTCCGGCCGGACGTGGACTTCATCATCGACATCGGCGGCCAGGACATAAAGTGCTTCAAAATCCGCAACAACGCCATCGACAACATCTTCCTGAACGAGGCCTGCTCCTCCGGCTGCGGCTCCTTCCTGCAGACCTTCGCCGGGGCTCTGGGCTACGACATAAAGGACTTCGCCCGCCTGGGCTTCTTCGCAAAAAAGCCCGTGGACCTGGGTTCCCGCTGCACGGTTTTCATGAACAGCTCCGTAAAGCAGGCCCAGAAGGACGGGGCCACGGTGGACTGCATCTCCGCCGGGCTCTCCATCAGCGTTGTGAAAAACGCCCTTTACAAGGTCATCCGCTGCGCCTCCGCCGCCGAGCTGGGGGACCACATCGTGGTCCAGGGAGGCACCTTCATGAACGACGCCGTTTTGCGTGCCTTTGAGCTGGAGGTGGGCAAGGACGTTATCCGCCCCAGGCTGGCAGGCATGATGGGGGCCTACGGCGCCGCCCTCTACGCCGGGGAGCACAGACCCGACAGCGGGAAGAGCTCCGTTCTCACCCCGGAGGAGCTGGGCCAGTTCACCCACTCCGTCCGCACCGTCAACTGCGGGGGCTGCGGCAACAACTGCCAGCTCACCGTGAACACCTTCTCCGGAGGCCGCCGCTTCATCGCCGGCAACCGCTGCGACAAGCCGGTCCGCACCGCCAGAGCCCGGGAGGAGTACAACATGTACGCCTTCAAGACCCAGCTGCTGGAGGCCTACCGGAAAAACGAGCGGCATGAGGGCCGCAGGTCTGTGGGCATACCCATGTGCCTCAATATGTACGAGCTGCTGCCCTTCTGGCACCGGCTCTTCACGGAGCTGGGCTTCGACGTCATCGTCTCCCCCCCCTCGGACCGGAAGCTCTTCATCTCCGGCCAGCACACCATCCCCTCCGACACGGTCTGCTTCCCGGCAAAGCTGGCCCACGGCCACATCGAGCACCTGCTGCGGGAGAACGTGGACGCCATCTTCTACCCCTGCATGAGCTACAACGTGGACGAGGGGCGGGGCGACAACCACTTCAACTGCCCGGTGGTGGCCTATTACCCGGAGGTCATACGCTGCAACGTGGGTGAGCTGAAGGGCCGCCGCTTTATCTACGATTTCTTCGGGCTCCACAACCCGGACTACTTCCCCAAGCGTTTTCTGGAGATGCTTAATCGGGAATTTGGGGGCTTCACCCTTAAGGAGGTCCGGCGGGCCAGCCGTCTGGCCTACGAGGAGTACAACGGCCACATGGCGAAGATACGGGAAAAGGCCCGGGAGTACATGGACCTGGCGAAGGAGAAGGGCCTGCCGGTCATCGTGCTTGTGGGGCGGCCCTACCACGTGGACCCGGAGGTCAACCACGGCATAGACAAGCTTATCTGCTCCCTGGGCTGCGTGCTGGTGACGGAGGACGGGGTGAACCTGAACACCCCCAGATTCCGCACGGGGGTCCTGAACCAGTGGACCTACCACGCCCGGCTCTACAACGCCGCAAAGTACGTTGCCCAGACGGAGGACGACGTGAACTTAGTGCAGCTTGTTTCCTTCGGCTGCGGGGTGGACGCCGTCACCACCGACGAGACCCGCTCCATTGTGGAGAGCGGCGGCAAGATATACACCCAGATAAAGATTGACGAGGTCACCAACACCGGCGCCGCAAAAATCCGGCTCCGGAGCCTGATGGCGGCCCTGGGAAAGTGAGGCACCATGGCCCTTAAAGCAGTTCTCTTTGACCTGGACGGCACATTGCTCCCCATGGATATGGAGACCTTCGTCACCGGGTACTTAAAGCTCCTGGCAAAGAAAATGGCCCCCTGCGGCTACGAGCCGGAGGCTCTCACCGGGGCCATCTGGGCGGGCACGGAGGATATGCTCCATAACCACGGCCTCGGCACCAATTATGAGGTCTTCTGGCGGCGGTTTAAGGAGTTCTACCCTGACGTATCCAGCCGGGATGAGGAGCTTTTCGACGAGTTCTACGCAAATGAGTTCAGCGCCGCCAGGGACTTCTGCGGCTTTGCCCCCCAGGCCCGGGAGGCCCTGGACCTGTGCCACAGCCTGGGCCTGCGGACCGCCCTGGCCACAAACCCCCTGTTCCCCGCCGTGGCCACATATAACCGCCTGGGCTGGGCGGGCCTGAGACCGGAGGATTTTGAGGTCATCACCACCTACGAGGACCAGGATTATGTCAAGCCCAGCCGGGAATACTACCTGGGCGTTCTGGGCAAGATGGGCCTGGAGCCCGGCGACTGCCTCATGGTGGGCAACGACACCACGGAGGACCTGGGGGCCCGGGATACGGGCATGGAGGTCTTCATTCTGACGGACTGCCTCATAAACCGGGAGGGCGTGGACCTGGCCCGGATACCCCACGGCTCCTGGCGGGAGCTCATGCGGTACATACGGAGCCTGGCGGAGATGGACCGGGTCATGGCCCAAAAGCGCCTTTTCCTCTTCGACATGGACGGCACCCTGTACCTGGGGGAGCAGCTCTACCCCTTCACCAAGGCGCTGCTGGCGAAAATCCGGGAAACGGGCCGCCGGTACCTTTTCATGACCAACAACTCCTCCCGGAGCGTGGAGGCCTACATTGAAAAGCTGGGCCGCCTGGGGATAGAGGCCCGGCGGGAGGACTTCATCACCTCCTCCCAGGCCACGGCCCTTTATCTGCACCGGCACCATGAGCTCTCCCGGCTCTACGTCTGCGGCACCGAATCCCTGAAGGCGGAGCTGCGGCGGGAGGGCTTTGCGGTGACGGAGCGGCCGGAGGAGACGGACGTAATCGTTCTGGGCTTCGATACGGAGCTGACCTTCCAGAAGCTCCGGGACGTGAGCTTCCTGCTGTGCACCCGGCCGGGGATACCCTACATCGCCACCAACCCGGACCTGGTCTGCCCCACGGAGTTCGGCTCCGTGCCGGACTGCGGCAGCGTAACCATAATGCTGGAGAACGTGTCCCGCCGGCGGCCGGTGGTCATCGGCAAGCCGGAGCCCATGATGCCCCTGCTGGCCATGGAGAAGACGGGCTTCGCCCCATCGGAGACCTGCGTTATCGGGGACCGGCTCTATACGGATGCGGCCTCCGGCCTGAACGCCGGGGTCACCGCCGTGCTGGTCATGGGGGGCGAGGCGGATTACGACACAATCTGCGCCTCGGACATTCTGCCGGACATAATAATGAAGGACGCCGGAGAGATCCTCCGGGCCCTGTAAGGAAAGGACCGCCTCACGGCAGCGTGAAGCGGTCCTTCCTTTTTTAATAAACCTTGGGAGGTATTATTATGCGGCTTCTCAAGCGAAGAAATGATCCACATACAGCCAGACGGCGGAGATATCGGCGGGCGAACTGAATTCTGCCTGTGCCCCGTTCCGGCCCTTCTCGAAAACCGTATCCGCCAGGTCTGTGAAGGGGGCGAAAACCTGCCGCATTCTGGCCCGGGAATCCGGCTCTCCGTCGCCGACATAATCAAAGCTCACGGGCTTGCCGTCCCGGTCCAGGGTAAGGCGTCCGTACCACCCCTCGGGAGCAAGAGCAACCTTATTTGTGCCTGTTCTTGAAGCCTTCAGCCCCATATATCTGAACTGTTCCGGCAGGATCGAGGGCTCGCTGCCGAAATCATAGCAGTTGACAGCTCCGAAATAGCCGTAATAGGACATCGTGCCGCCGTTGTTGCTGGACTTGTAAACGATGATGACCGGGAGGGAAAGCATGTTGTTCCGGTCATCTGCCGTCCCCCACTTCCACTCAGAATACTCCCGCAGATAG
>JAFPTE010000090.1 GCA_017400415.1 Oscillospiraceae bacterium | reverse complement strand
GTCTGCTGCGAGGCGAGGCCAGAATCAAATTTGAAGCTTTCTTCCTTAATCGGAGAACGGGAGATTATATAGAAGCTATAGAAATATCCCGCTTCCGGCGTCAGATAAATATTGGCCCCCCTGCAGCCGAAGTAAAGCCCGTCGGCAGTCTCCGGGGCAGGGGCCTCCTCGAATATCTCCGGTTTATAATTCTTTGGTAGTACGATTGGAGAATCTACGAATTGACTAAACTTGCTGCTCAGCAGTATATATTTATCCTCAGGCTCAGTTTTGTTTGCTTCCTCAATCGGCGCAGGCTTATTCGGCGTCGGCTCGGGATCGGCAGGCTCCGGCACATACGGAGTTTCACCTGATGCGGGGGCACTGTCGGGAACGGGACTTCCGCCGGGCTTGCTGTTTATATCATCCTTTGCCGCCGGTGCGCAGGACCAGAGGGAAAGCATAAGCGCAAACGCTGTAATCACTATCAGTATTCTTTTCATCATTATCTCTGCGCCTCCCGTGATAAATAATGGCGCAAAAGGCCGAATATCGCATTAATCTGCGATTGCCCCTGCATCCGAATACAGACTAACACAAATATCTGCTCATGTCAAGCGGGAATAGTGCAAAAAAGCGCTGCCGGGAAATCCCGGCAGCGCACCGTTATTTGGTTGTGCCCCAGGGAATGACGATGATCTCATCACCGGGGATGTAATTGGGGTCTATCCGGAAGCTGGGCTCAGGCTCCGGCTCCGGTTCAGGCTCCGGCTCAGGCCGGACCGACGCACGGTTTGCGATATAGTCCTCCAGGTTTTTGAGAATGACGCAGACCTGGGCTCTGGTGGCGTCGGAGCCCGGGTCCAGGGCGCCGGCGCTGTAATCTTTAAAGAGGCCGGCGTCAATGCAGAAGGCCATGGCCTCCCGGGCCCAGGCGGAGGCGTACTCAACGCCCGTGTCCGCCTTGGTGTTCTCTGCGGCGGCCTTTGTGACCGTGGTGTCGTAGCCGGCGGAGTACAGGTACTCCCGGACTATGACGGCGGCCTGCTCCGTGGTAATATCGGAATCGGGCTTGAATTCGCCGCTGGAGTAGCCCTTAACTATGCCCAGAGAGGCGGCCCAGGAAACGTCGTCATGGTACCATTTGCTCTCGGGAACGTCCGAAAACTCTGCCTTCCCATCGCCTGCGGGCACGTCGCCGAAGCGGCGCAGCAGGCTCACCATGGTGGCCCTGGTGACTTCGGAATCGGGTCTGAAATCTCCGTTGGAATAGCCCTGGAGCCAGGCCTTCTCCCGGGCGTAGTCTATGTAATCCTTAAGTCTGTGGCTGCCGTACTCGTCCTTCCGGAGGCCGTAATACTTCACGAGGGCGTCGGCGTCCGCCTTGGCCAGGGCCTTGAGCTTGGCCTCGCTGTTCAGGGTCAGCTCAAAATCCTTCTTGTTGTCCAGGTAGCAGTGCTCCACCAGAATGGAGGGTATGCCGTTCAGCACGCCTCCCCGGATGATGCCGTAATAATCCGCCCACTTGTTGTTGGGGTACCGGGTCTCCGTGGAGTCACGGTAAAGAAAGCCGTTGTTCTTGATGCCTATCTGGTCGTGGAGCTCCTTCAGAATGGCCCTGCCCACGCCCTCCTCCGTGCTTTTCAGGTTCTTGTTGGGGGTGGGATCGTACTTGCCGCCGGTGACCAGAACGCAGGCCCCCTGCTTCTTGCCGTTGAGGCCGTTCAGATGGAGGCTCAGCACCAGGTCGGAGTCGGTCTCCACGCCCTTCTGCACCCGCTCAATGAGCTCCGGCGCCGTGGAGTTATCCTCCCGGGTCATGTAAACCTTCACGTGCCAGTACTGCTCCAGCTCCTCCTTCAGGTAGTCGGCGATTTTCATCACCAGCTTGCCCTCTTCGTAGTATTTGCCGCCGTACCAGCTGGCGCCGCCGCCGGTGGTCTTGCCGCCGTGGCCCGGGTCCAGGGTGACGATGAAGTATCCGTCCGCCCAGGGGTCCGTATAGACGTATTGGCTCTCAAGCTCGTCAACGCTTCCGCTCTCCTCATCTGCCAGGGCCCCGGAGGCCAGGGACAGAAGAGCCGCCGCACATAATATCAATGCCGTAAACAGACGTATGGGTCTTATCCTTCGCAACTTGCTTCACCCCGAGATATAGACTGACGTGGTATTAAAACCCGCACACTTGTGAATTATACAGCAAATAGTTACATTTTGCAATTCTTTTTCCCAATTTAAGCGCAGTTATTTTTTGCCAAAAAGCGTGCTGAAAAGGCCCCTCTTCAGAATCTGCCCGCCGGCGGAGATGAGCTGGCTTTCGATTTTGGCCTTCCGGCGCTCTGCGGCCTTGGCCTTGGCGGCCTCCTCCTTCTCCTGCTTCTTTCGGAGAGCTGCCTCCTCCTTGGCCTTCTCCTTCGCCAGAGCCTCCTCCGCCTTTATGCGGGCCTCCTCTGCCCTTCTCAGCTCCTCCTCGGCAGCTGCGGCGGCCCGCTGGGCCTCCAGCACCTCAAAGGCGGACTCGTTATCCTCCGCCGTGTCATACTTTATCATGCCGTCCCCGGCCATGACCGCCGTGCGGACGGCGCTCTCCGCAGGGGCCATCAGGCTCTGGGGGCAGATTATGGCGGTTTTCTCCACGATGCCGGGGATGCCGTCCTCATCCAGGAGGCTCACCAGGGCCTGGCCCACGCCCAGCTCCATGATTACCTGCTCGGTTTTGAACTCCGGATTGGGCCGCATGGAGGCAGCCGCCGCCCGGACGGCCTTCTGCTCCGCCGGGGTATAGGCCCGCAGTGCGTGCTGGACCCGGTTGGAGAGCTGGGCCAGCACCGGATCCGGAATGTCGCTGGGGCTCTGGGTCACAAAGTAGATGCCCACGCCCTTGGAGCGGATGAGCTTCACCACCTGTTCAATCTTCTGCACCAGCACCTTGGGCGCATCGGAGAACAGCAGGTGGGCCTCGTCAAAGAAGAACACCAGCCTGGGCTTTTCCAGGTCCCCCACCTCCGGCAGGCGCTCAAAGAGCTGGCTCATCATCCACAGCAGGAAGGAGGCGTACAGGGTGGGGTTCTGCACCAGCTTCACGCAGTCCAGAAGGTTGATGATGCCCCGTCCCCTGCTGTCCGTGGCTATCCAGTCCGCAATATCCAGGGCGGGCTCCCCGAAGAACAGGTCTCCCCCCTGGGTCTCCAGGGGCAGCAGAGCGCGGAGTATGCCCCCCAGGGACTGCTGGGCTATGTTGCCGTAGGTCAGGGTGTACTCCTGCCGGTGCTCCCCCACGTAGGTGAGCATGGCCCGCAGGTCCTTCAGGTCCGTCAGCAGAAGGCCGTGGTCGTCTGCAATGCGGTAGATTATGTTAAGCACGCCGGTCTGGGCGTCCGTCAGTCCCAGGATTCTGGACAGCAGGTCCGGCCCCATATCGGACACCGTAGCCCGGACCGGGTGGCCTCCCTGGCCGTAGATATCCCAGAACCGCACCGGGTAAGGCCGGTAGGAGAAGACGTCCCGCAGGCCGAACTTGTCTATGCGCTTTTCCATTCCGTCGGATTTTGCGCCGGGCTGGCACAGGCCGGACACGTCACCCTTCACGTCGCACAGGAACACAGGCACCCCGGCGTCGGAAAAGGACTCCGCCAGCACCTTCATGGTTATGGTTTTTCCGGTGCCGCTGGCGCCGGCAATGAGGCCGTGGCGGTTAGCCATGGAAAGGGCCATGTTTATTCGCTTTTCTCCTGCAAGGCCCAGGTAAATTTTGTTGTCGCAGAACATACAGCACCTCCGCAGAGTTTTTTTCATTATACTACACCCCCGGCCCAGGTTGCAACGATTTCTTTTTTTCTGCTTGTAATTGTCTGCTGGAAATATTATAATGAGGGTGGCGGCAAGGCCGCTAATTGCAAGACAGGAGAAAAAGTATGGATAACAACAACAGACCGAGAGGCAGAGAAAAGAACGTTACCGGTCAGGGAAAGGACATTTACAAGCGGGGCGAAGGCCTGGGCACCGGTCCCGTCGGCGACACCAGCGGCCGCCCCGGCACCTCCTCCGCCGGCTCCTCCGGCGGCTCCACCAGGAGCTCCGGCACCCGGGGACTCAGCATATCGAACCCCATCGTCATAATCGTCATCATAGCCGTGCTCATCTTCGGCGGCGGCGGAGGGGTCCTCTCCTCCCTGCTGGGCGGCGGAGACAGCAGCGGCGACACAGGCTCCATCATTTCCGATTTCATCGGCGGCGGCCAGGACTCCTCCGGCCAGTCCGGCACCTCGGACCCCTCCGAGTCCTCCAGCGGCGGCTCTGACGCCTCCAGCGCCGGTACCTCCCTCTCCAATGTGCTGGGCGGCCTGAACTCCGGCTCCGTCAGCACCGGCTGGGCCCAGAACGCCAACACCGGCAAGCTGAACACCTCCGTGGCCTCCGGCTCCCGGGCCAAGTACACCACCGTCAAGGGCGGCGGCAGGGACACCTTCACCATCATGGTCTACATGTGCGGCACGGACCTTGAGTCCAAGAGCAGCATGGCCACCTCGGACCTGGTGGAGATGACAAAGGCCACCCTCTCCGACAATATAAACATCATCGTCTACACCGGCGGCTGCAAGAAATGGAACAACAACATCATTTCCTCCAGCGTAAACCAGATTTACAAGGTTGAAAACGGCGGCCTGCGGTGCCTGGTGGATAATGACGGCAACGCCGCCATGACAAACCCCTCCACCCTCTCCAAGTTCATCAAGTTCTGCAATAAGAACTACCCCGCCGACAGAATGGCTCTCATCTTCTGGGACCACGGCGGAGGAAGCGTCTCCGGCTACGGCTACGATGAGAAATACGCCTCCTCCGGCTCCATGAACCTGAAGGGCATCAACCAGGCCCTGAAGGACGGCGGCATCAAGTAC
>JAFPTE010000089.1 GCA_017400415.1 Oscillospiraceae bacterium | reverse complement strand
CGGAGCAGGTGCCCATGTGGTAATTGAGGCAGGGCCGCTCCTTTCCGATATCCCGGGGGAATTTCCGGCTGCAGTCCGGCAGCTTAAGGGCCTTCTGTATGGCGTCGATGGCGGCGAAGGTGGAGCCCCG
Organism: Oscillospiraceae bacterium; assembly: GCA_017400415.1. Classification (GTDB taxonomy): domain Bacteria; phylum Bacillota; class Clostridia; order Oscillospirales; family Oscillospiraceae; genus RUG626. The sequence goes on along the minus strand of JAFPTE010000089.1, from coordinate 7,071 downwards.
GGCGCCGAAGGGGCCGAAGTACTCCGCCCCGTCCTCCTCCCTTTTCGAGGCGACGCTCATTCGGGGGTAAGGGCTTTTCAGGTCCACCCGGATGAAGGGGTAGCCCTTGTCGTCCTTCAGAAGTATATTATAATGCGGTGCGTGGTGCTTTATAAGGGAGTTTTCCAGCACCAGGGCCTCAAACTCCGAATCGGCGATGATGACGGAGAAATCCGCAATCTTGGCAATCATGGCCTCAGTCTTGGCGTTGTGGGCCCCGTGGAAGTAGCTGGAGACCCGGTTCCGCAGGAGCTTGGCCTTGCCCACGTAGATAACGGTGCCGTCCTTGTCCCGCATGATATAAACTCCGGGCTTCATGGGCAGGGCAAGAGCCTTTTCTCTCAGGGTCACGGCAAAACCTCCTTGAATACAAGAAAAGGGACACGGCCTAAGCCGGTCCCTCATGGTCTTTTAGGCTGCCTTATTCGGCAAACTCCTTGCTGATAAGCTCGCAAAGGGTCTCGCAGGCCTGCTCCTCATCATCACCGTCAGCCACGATGGTAACGGTGGTGTCCTTGGTAATGCCCAGGGAAAGGACTCCCAGGAGGCTCTTGGCGTTTACCTTGCGCTCGTCCTTCTGGATCCAGACACTGCACTTGAACTCGTTGGCCTTCTGGGTAAAAAATGTAGCAGGTCTTGCCCTGAGCCCCACAGGGTTATTGACAACGACTTCCTTCACAAACATCGGTGTTCCTCCTTCATCCTCTTCGGGGTAGCGATACCCCCAACAACTTGTAACGAAATTATAGCAGACGGGAAAACAGACTTCAACAAAAATCTTGCCTATTCTCAAAACAATTCCGGCGGGTTTTTTAGCATTTTGCCAATATTCGTACATTGGGACCTCATTTGGGGGCAAAAAAGCGGCGCCTCCGTTTATTGTTTCAGCGTCACGATGGTCACGCCGTCCTCGCCCTCCCCGAAAATGCCGGGGCGGAAGGCAATTCAAATCAAAGCCCAGGTTCGGGCTTTGATTTGAGGCTCGCATTTATCGCAGCCGGCAAGGGGCCGCCGGCTTTGGTCGATGCGAGGGCCGGCCCCGGCCGGCCATTATGGTGCGGCGTCAATGGCAAAGCTATTGACGCCGTTTATTGCTTTATTGTTTCAGCGTCACAATCGTCACGCCGTCCTCGCCCTCCCCGAAAATGCCGGGGCGGAAGGTTTTGACTTCCTTATTGCGGCGGAGCATCTGGCGGATGGCGTCTCTCAGGACCCCGGTGCCCTTGCCGTGGATCACCCGGACCTCCTCCATGTGCCGCATGGAGGCTGTGTCGATGAACCGCTCGCAGGTGATTACGGCCTCGTCGGCGCTCATGCCCCGCAGGTCTACCTCGGACCGGGCCCCCTCCGTGGAGGAGGGCACGGAAACGGAGCTCTTCTGGGGCTTCGGCTTCTGCTTCGGCTGCTCCGCCTTTATGACCCGCACCTCGTCCTGCCGGGCGCTGATGCGCATATTGCCGGCCACAAGGGCCAGGGTGCCGTCCTTCTCCACGGCGGAGACCGTGGCCCGCAGGCCCAGGGCCCTTACCTCCACCGTGTCGCCCTTCACAGCAGGGCGGTTTTCCGAGGGGGCCTCCTCCTCATTTGAAACGAAGCCCACCTTCTCCTCCGCCTCGTTGAGCCCCCGGCGCAGGGCGGCCTTGGCCTCGTTGAGCCGCTGCCAGTCCGTATCCGTTCCGGCGGTCTTCCGCAGGCGCTCTATCTCCTTGAAGGCGCTGTCCGCCTGCCTCCGGGCGTCGTCCAGTATCTCCTGGGCCTCCCGGCGGGCGGATTTGGTCATCTTCTCCCGCTCGGTCTCCAGCTCGTGCCGCAGCTTCCGGGCGGCCTCCCCGTCCCGGCGGGCGGTCTCCAGAGTGGCGTCCAGCTCGCTGCGGAGCCGCTCGGCATCCGTCCGGGCCTCCTCCAGGTGCCGCAGGGCCTCCTCAAAGTTCTTGTCGCCGGAGTCCATGCGGCTCTGGGCGTCACGGATTATGTCACCCGGTATGCCCAGCCGCTCCGAGATGGCGAAGGCGTTGGACTTGCCGGGGACCCCCAGAATAAGGCGGTAGGTGGGCTTCAGTGTCTTCACGTCAAACTCGCAGGAGGCGTTCATGACTCCGGCGGTGGTCATGGCGAAGATTTTCAGCTCCGCATAGTGGGTGGTGGCGGCGATGCGGGTTCCGAACTTCCGGGCGTACTCGATTATGGACACGGCCAGGGCGGCTCCCTCCGCCGGGTCCGTACCGGCCCCAAGCTCGTCAAAGAGGGCCAGGGTGGTATCGTCGCACTCGTCCAGCATGGCCACGATATTGGTCATGTGGGCGGAGAAGGTGGACAGGGACTGCTCAATGCTCTGTTCGTCGCCGATATCCGCCAGTATCTTGCCGAAGACGGGGACGGTGCTGCCGTCCCGGGCGGGGATATGGAGGCCGCACTGGGTCATGAGGCACAGAAGGCCCAGGGTCTTGAGGCTCACGGTCTTGCCGCCGGTGTTGGGGCCCGTTATGACAAGGGTGTCATAGCCGCCGCCCAGGCAGATATCGATGGGCACCACCGTATCCCTGGATATGAGGGGGTGCCGGGCCCGGTGCAGGTCCAGCTGGCCCTTCTCACTGATGGCGGCCCTGGTGCCGTCCAGCTGGTAGCTGAGCTTCGCCTTGGCGAAGATAAGGTCCAGCTGGCGCAGAACGGAGGCATTCCTGCCTATATCCTCGGAAAAATCGCCGGTCTCGGCGGAGAGCTCACGGAGTATGCGCTCGATCTCCCGCTGTTCCTTGCTGAGCAGCTCCCGGATCTCGTTATTGGCCTTCACGGCGCTCATGGGCTCGATGAAAAGGGTGGCGCCGGAGGAGCTCACGTCGTGGGTGAGGCCCGGAACGGAGGCCTTGTGCTCCGCCTTCACGGGCACCACGTAGCGGCCGTTTTTCACGGTGATTATGGGCTCCTGCAGGGCCTTCTGGTAGCTGGGAGAGGTTATTATCTTCTGGAGGGCCTGGCGGACCCGGTCACCGGCCACCCGCATTTTCCGGCGGATATCCGCCAGCTCGGAGCTGGCAGAGTCGGCGATCTCGTCCTCGCCGATGATGGAGTTCGTTATCTTCTCCTCCAGGTACTTGTTGGCCCGGAGGGCGGAGAACAGCCAGCCGATGGCGCCGCCTCCCGCCTCGTCCCCGGAGGCGTAGGCCAGGACCTCCCGGGCGGAGCGCAGCACGGAGGCCACGGCCATAAGCTCCCGGGTGTTCAGCATGCCCCCGGCGTTGGCCCGCTTCAGGCTCTCCTCAATATCGCTGACGCCGGAGAAGGAGGGGGAGCCGTGGAGCACCATCATGCGCCGGGCCTCATCGGTCTGGTCCAGAAGCTTCTCCACCTCCGCCCTTTCCGTGGAGGGACGGAGGGCCAGGGCGGCGGCCTTTGCCCCGTCGCTGACGCACTCCCGGCGGAGCATTTCCAGCACTGCCGGCAGCTCCAGTATATTCATTGATTTTTCAAACAGTGTCATAGGCGCACCTCACTGGGCTTAGTCTGCCCCCTATTGTAATATATGCGGCCGGATTTTTCAAGTTGCGCCGGGGGCATAAATGTGGTAAAATAGGCCGAAATACAAAAAAGAGGTAAGATTATGCCCTTTACCGAGCGCAGCATGTCCTTTCTTCTGGAAAACCGGCTCATGGACAGCCGGGAGTGGTTCAAGGAGCACAGGGACGAATATGAGGAAAACATCGTTGAGCCCATGGCGGAGCTTTTTGAGGCTCTGACCCCCGCCATGCTGAAAATAGACCCGGAGTTCATCTGCATCCCCAAGCCCGGCAAGAGCATCGCCCGGCTTTGGCGGGATACCCGCATGGCCGGGGAAAAGAGCATCTTCCGGGAGTACATATGGTTTGACTTCATCCGGGAGAAATACCGGGGCTGGCCCTCCTACTGGTTTGCCCTGTCTCCCTCCGGCTGCCAGTGGGGCTGCGGCTGGTACTATACCTCCACCGCCACCATGAAGGCAATAAGGCAGCACGTTCTGGAGGAGGACGACTTATACAAGGCCGCCGAGGAGGCCTACTGCCGGCAGAAGCACCTTCTTATCGCCGGGGAGAAGTACAAAAAGAGCCCCTACACCCAGTACCCGGACTCTCAGCGCCGGTGGCTGGAGCAGCGGACCATCTTCCTGGAGAACAGGGAGACCGTGGAGGGCCTTTTCAGCCCGAAGCTGGCGGACAGGGTCCGGCGGGACTTTAAGGCCGTGGCCCCGATCTACCGCCTTTTCCGGGACAGCGCCGTGCTCTGGGAATACTGATTTTTGGGAACAATCGGCATTCTATCCACCTCTTCCGGGATAATTCCGGGAATAATTTGCTTAAAACACTCATAAAAATGGTATTGTAATATTGCTTTCCAGGTATTATAATGTCTACTTGGTGTTATGGCATTTAATCTAAGTAACGAGGCAGCAAATGGACAGGTTCACTGAGCTTGAAAATCTGATACTCTCCGGAAAGAGGGCCCACCTGGTGGGCATAGGCGGCGTTTCCATGTCGCCCCTGGCCTCTGTTCTGGCTAAGCGCATACCCATTACCGGCTCCGATATCCACGAGAGCTCCGTTATAAGGGAGCTCCGGGGCATGGGAGTAACCGTATACATCGGCCACAGGGCCGAAAACGTTCTGGGGGCGGACTTCGTCATCCGCACCGCCGCCGCCCGGGACGATAACCCGGAGATAGCCTGCGCCCGGGAAAAGGGAATTCCGGTGTTTGAGCGGGCGGAGGCCTGGGGCGTCATCATGCGCCACTACAAGAACGCCCTGTGCATCTCCGGCACCCACGGGAAGACCACCACCACCAGCATGTGCACCCACATCATGATGGCCGCCGGGGCGGACCCCACGGTCATGATAGGCGGCACCCTGCCCCTTATCCACGCCGGACACAGGGTTGGCGCCGGGGACACCATCATTCTGGAGTCCTGCGAATACTATGACAGCTTCCTGTCCTTCTTCCCCACCATCGCCGTTGTGCTGGACGTGGATAACGACCACCTGGATTACTTCAAGAATCTGGAGGCCATCAAGACCTCCTTCCGCCGCTTTGCGGAGCGTGTGCCCAGGGACACGGGCATAGTGATCTACAACGGGGACGACGAGAACACCGTCTCCGCCCTGAAGGGCATCGACCGGAAGACCCTCTCCTTCGGCCTGGAGGACGCCAATTACGTCCACGCCGCCAACATCGTCATGGAGGGCGCCGGCTACGGCTTCGACATTATCCGGGGCAGCGAAAAATTCTGCCGCATCTCCCTGCGGGTGCCCGGACTTCACAACGTTAAGAACGCCCTGGCGGCCGCCGCCTCCTGCATGGTGCTGGGGGTGGACGGCGACACCGTCAGCCGGGGGCTCTCCTCCTTCGGGGGAGCGGAGCGCCGGTTCCAGTACAAGGGCACCTGCCGTGGGGCCGACGTCTACGACGACTACGCCCACCACCCCAGCGAGCTCCACGCCCTTATCGACGCCGTGCTGGCTCTGGGCCGGAAGCGGGTCATCGTGGCCTTCCAGCCCCACACCTACTCCCGCACCAAGCTCCTGTTCGGCGACTTCGTTTCGGAGCTCCGCCGCTGCGACAAGGTCTACCTGGCGGAGATTTACGCCGCCCGGGAGCAGAACACCGTGGGCATATCCTCGGCAGACCTGGCCGCCCAGATTCCCGGCGCAGTCTTCTGCCCCACCTTCACCCAGCTGGAAAAGGCTCTCCGGGAGGAGGCCCGGCCCGGGGACATCATCCTGACCGTAGGCGCCGGCGACATCTACACCGTTGGCGAGGCCATTGCGGAAAACATCTGAATAATAATTTCGAGACCCCTCTGCGAAATTGCAGAGGGGCCTCTTTGTGGGGGGAGGTAACCTGGAGGGGGAAAGAAGCCCTCCATATATATAAGACAGTCAAACTCCCCAATTGTTACACCTTTTTTCAAAATTTTTCAAAAAAATTTTTCCAGGTACTCCGCAACCCCGTCCTCATCGTTGGAAAGGGTGGTTTTTCCTGCCGCCTGACGGGCCTCCGGGGCGGCGTTTTTCATAGCCACGGAGGTGCCGGCCCAACGGAGAAGGCTTGCATCGTTGGAGCCGTCTCCGAAGGCGATGACGTTCTCCCGGTCAATGCCCAGGTGCCCGCAGAGGAACCGGGCCCCCTCCCCCTTGTTGGCCAGGGCGTGGGTTATCTCCAGGTTGCCCCGGATGGAGCTGGACACGCTGGTATCCGGCAGAAGGCTCCGGAGCTGCCGGTAGGCTGCGCCGTTGAGCTCCAGGTCGTTAAAGAAGATCTGCAGCTTCTGGACGGCAGCAAACTGACACCGGATATAGGCCTCCAGATTCCCCACGGGGATGCACAGCTTCCGGATTATGGCCAGGAAGGCGGGCTCCAGAACGTAGTCCGGCGCCGCCTCGAACATCTGCCGCTCCATGTAGCCCCAGCCGCCGGCGTAGCAGTTGAACACCCCGTCATACCCCCGGAGGATGCGGAGTATCTCCACTGCCCGGTCTGCGGAAAGCTCCCGCCGCACAAGGGGCCGCCGGGCCTCGGCGTCGTACACCTCCGCTCCGTTCACGGTAACGGCGAAGCGCACAAAGGGCAGGGCCCTGATCTCCTCCGGTATTCCCTCCCAGAGGCGGCCCGTGGCGGGGATTATCTCAAAGCCCAGGCTGTGGGCCCGCTCAAGAGCCCGGCGATTCCGGGGCGAAAGGCGCTTGTCGGTGGTAAGAAGGGTGCCGTCCAGGTCAACAAATACTGCTTTTTTCATAATTTCTCCGTTATACAAAATGCGGCGGGAGCGATCAAAACGTTCCCGCCGTCTGTTAATTTACCAGTTTATTACGATGATCCAGTCATCGTCATCGCCGGGGTCATCGCCGGGGTCATCGCCGGGGTCCTCACCGGGGTCCTCACCGGGATTCTCACCGGGATTCTCACCGGGCTGTTCACCGGGCTGTTCGCCGGGCTGTTCTCCGGGCTGCTCACCGGGCTGCTCACCGGGCTGCTCGCCGGGCTGCTCACCAGGCTGCTCACCGGGCT
>JAFPTE010000088.1 GCA_017400415.1 Oscillospiraceae bacterium | reverse complement strand
GAGGTCTATTACTGCGACCTGAAGGTGCTTAACGACCTGCCGGTATACCGGGGATGGGGACCTTCAAAGAGCAAGGCGAGAATGAACGTCTGCAGGCTGGCCTATGAGGACCTGAAGAGCAAAGGAATTATTAAAGAGTTCACAATTCGTGATGAGCTGGAAAACCCGAATCGGGAGGAAGCCATAGGTCAGCTGGAAATCCTGGCACGGAGAGGCTATTTCTCTGTTCCCACTTACGATTTTTCTCTGACCCATGACAGAGACGGCAATCCTGTCTGGACTGCGGTGTGCCGCATTGAGGAATACCCCGAACAGTTTAAGCACGTTTCCTCTTCAAAGAAAGAGGCAAAGAAGACTGCGGCATACAAAATGCTTCAATTCGTGCTGGACAGGGAGGGTGACTGATATGCCGAAGTGGTGCTTCAATTATGACTCCGGTGAGTACGAAAACATTGATGAAAACGGGTACAGCACAGACCGGGGCGAGTTCGTCTACAATTGGGATGACAGCGAGTACAGACGGGAGAGGGAAGAAGAGGAAGAGAATCGCCGCCGGGAAGAGGAGGAGCGCCGCTGCCGGGAGGAAGATGATCGGTGATTAATAATTCTTCATTTCCCCCTTGCATCACCGCAGCATTCATGCTACAATAAAACAGTCAGCTCCTGCGGGGTGCCGCAGGAGCTGACTTTACAGGCTTCGGGAAGTGCTTATTATTCTTCCTGGGCGGGTATGGGGAAGAACCGGTCCCCGTCCTCAACCGTGACGTACATGAACTGGTCGGAGCCCTGGGCTATATAGGTTATGGCGTCCCGGCCCACCCGGAAGCGGAATACCCACCGCCCCTCGTCCAGGGTCAGAATGCCGTCCTCCACGGTCCAGGAGCCGAAGCCCATATGACTGGAGAGAAAGCCCGCATAATAGCTGAATCTGCCGTCCTCCTGGAGGGTAATGGTGAAATAGCCGCCGGCGCCGGGCTTTTCCCACACATAAGTGGTGCCCGCAAGCCGCCTCGCCGTGGCCTCGTCCTTCTCCCCGCAGGCCCACAGGGAGAGAGCCCCGCATATTACCAGGAGAAGTATTATCGTCTTCCGCATAAGGCACCTCCTTTTTCTCCAGTATACACAGCGTCCGTCTGCATTGCAAGCGATAATCTAATGCAAAGGGGAAACTTTTTGTGAACGAGCTCACAATATCCGTCAGAGGCGCATGGCAGGGGGAGGTCATGGACCCGGAAACCGCCCTGCGACTTGCGCAGGAGGCCGGGGACCTGCGGGAATTTGACAGAGTCACCCTGCAGCTCATAGGCCAGGTGCCGGACCCGTCCGATGAGCTGTACCGCATCATTGCCCGCACAGCCGCAGAGCAGGGCAGACCGCCGCTGCTTGCCGCCGTGCTTCCGCCGGAGGGGAACTTCTTCTCCTGGGCGGAGGAGCTTGCCTCCCTGGGCTATAAGCTCAGCCTGACCGGAGATTTCCGCTCCCTTCCGGAGCTACGAAGGGCCGCAGACCTGCTCCGCAGCCTGGGCATAGGCCCGGAAATACGCCTGGACCCGGGAGACTACCGGGGCGCCGACGGAAAAGAGGTATATTCGCAGCTGCTTTCGTGCCGACCGGAGCGGCTTTTTTTCGTGCCCGGGGGCGACCCGGAGGCCTTCGGCGCCTTCATTCTCCGCGTGCTGGAGCAGTGGCTGCCCATGTGGAGCCGGGGAGAGGGCCCGGAGGTCATGAACATAACGGACTTCAGAAGAAGGGGAGCCCTGCTGCCCGCCTGTGACTGCGCCATGGGCCCCTATTGCCAGACTCAGCTGGCCCTGGACCGGGACGGCATGGCCTACAACTGCGTCAGAACGGCGGAGCCCGGCCGGCAGCTGGGCCACTTCCCGGCCATGTCCCTGCGGAGCATCCTCACATCTTTTGCCCGGGTGGGCTTTCTCATGAACGACTGCGCCGTTACAAAAGAGTGCCGGGCCTGCACCCTGCTTCCCATCTGCGGCGGGGGCTGCCCTGCCGAGCGGCAGGAGGGCCGGAGCAGGTACTGCCGGGAGGCAACCCTCTTCATCACCCGCTTCTACCGGCCCCTGAGCTGGGGCACCCGCCTTCGGGAGATGGCCCTGGGCGGCAGCGATACCCTTGCCGGCTGCGAATACTGCTGAAAGGACAGAGTATGCCGAAAAAATATAGTGCAATTCGGCAGAATGTATGATATAATGACTGTAAGTGACCACATTACACCGTGCGAGGAGGATTACCATGCCGGAAATTTATGACAAGGTAGCGAAGACCAAATCCAAGTATGACGGCGAGGAAGTCAAGCAGGAAAAGTACGCCAAGCTCGGCGCCATGATTACGGACAATGTGCCCCATAAGCTCTTCGGTCTCAAGACCACCGATGAGGAGTACTGGGGCCTCCGTGAGATTCTGAATGAGGACGAGGTGGATATCGCCCTCACCATGAAGCAGCGGAAATTCTATACCTATGACGAGCTTTACGCCATGAACAGCTCCATGACCCCGGAGAAGTTCAAGGAGACTCTGGAGCTCCTGTGCGTCCACGGCTTCGTGGAGTACGACTACGGCGACCACTATGACGACAACGGCCCCATCCCCGGCGCACCCAAGGAGAAGCGGTACCGCACCAGCTACTTCGTCCCCGGCTCCGCCGAGCTCTTCAACTCCTCCGTGGACAGGATCGAGAAGAATCCCCCTGTGGCCAAGATGTTCGAGCGCATGACCTTCCTGCCCCTGGAGCACATCACCTCCATGGTCCGCCCCGGCGGCAACGGCATCGGCATGCACGTCATCCCCGTGGAGAAGGAGGTCCAGGCCCACCGTGAGGCCCTGAGCCTTGAGAAGATATCCTACTGGCTGCAGAAATATGACGGTCATCTCTCCGCCGGCATATGCTCCTGCCGTGCCTCCCGTGCCATG
>JAFPTE010000087.1 GCA_017400415.1 Oscillospiraceae bacterium | reverse complement strand
GCAGCCGGGGCCGATGGACTCGGAAAGGCCGTAGTTGGTGTCGTAATCGTGGTGGGGGAAAACGCCCTTCCATCGCTTTATGAGGCTGGGGGGCACGGGCTGGGCGCCGATGTGCATTAGCCGCCACTGGTCCAGCCGGTAGTCACGGAGCTCCACCCGGCCGGAGTCGATGGCGTCCAGTATGTCCTGGGCCCAGGGCACCAGGAGCCACACAATGGTGCAGCCCTCCTCGCTGACCGTGCGCAGAATCCACTCCGGGCTGGCCCCCCGGAGTATGACCGCCCGGGAGCCGCTCATCAGGGAGCCGAACCAGTGCATCTTGGCGCCCGTATGGTACAGAGGCGGGATGCACAGGAACACATCCTCCCGGGTCTGGCCGTGGTGCTTCTGCTCCACCGTGGCGGCGTGGACCAGGCTCCGGTGGGCGTGAAGTATGGCCTTGGGGAAGCCCGTGGTGCCGGAGGAGAAGTAGATGGCGCCGTCGTCATCATCAGTTATGTAAACCGAAGGGGCGGTGGAGGAGCAGTAATTTATGAGCTTGTCGTAGCTGTCGGCGAAGCTGGGGCACTCCTCCCCCACGTAGAAGATGTTCTTGACCCGGGGTATCTGGCCCCGTATCTCCTCCACACGGCCGATGAACTCCGGCCCGAAGACCACGGCGTCAACCTCCGCCAGGCCCAGGCAGTAGCGTATCTCCTCAGCGGTGTAGCGGTAGTTCATGGGCACCACCACGGCCCCGGCCTTCAGTATGCCGAAGTAGACCGGCAGCCACTCGATGCAGTTCATAAGCAGGATGGCGACCTTGTCGCCCTTGCCGATGCCCCGGGTCAGCAGCAGATTTGCAAACCGGTTGGCCCGCACGTCGAACTCGCCCCAGGTCAGGGTCTTCCGGAAGGCGCCGCCCCGGCTGGCCTCGATGAGGGAATACTCCCGCCAGGTCACCAGAGGTATGTTCTTTACCTCCGGGTTGATCTCCACAAGGGCAGTCTCGTTTTTAAAATAGGTGGCGTTCCGGCTCAAAAGCTCTGTAATTGGCATGATGCTCTCCCTTTTTACATGTATTGCGGGCGGCCCAAATCCCGCCCGCTTTTGCAATTTAACCAATTAAAGCACATGTTTCCCCATTTGTCAAGCCTAAGTTTAATATTCTTGCTTTTGACCCCGGGCTGTGCTAAGATGGGGCCAGAGGTGATTTTATGGAGCTCAGAGACAAAAACGGCCTCACCGAGGCCGAATTTCTGGCACAGTATGATTCCAGCATGTACAAAAAGCCCTCCGTCACGGCGGACGTGGCCCTTATCGCCAGGGACGGAGCGGAGACGAAAATACTCATGATACGCCGGGGCGGCCACCCGTACCTGGGCAAGTGGGCCCTGCCCGGGGGCTTTGCCGAGGAGGGCGAAAGCGTGGAGGAGACCGCCGCCCGGGAGCTCATGGAGGAGACCGGCATTGAGGGCATCCGGGGCGAGCTCTTCGGCGTGTTCTCAAAGCCCGGCCGGGACCCCAGAGGCTGGGTGGTGACCTGCGCCTTCCGGGCCGTGGTGGACTTTGCCCTTGTCCTGCCCAGCGCCGGGGACGACGCCGCCGACGCCCGGTGGTTCACGGTCACAAGCCGCAGCCCCCTGGCCTTTACGGACGGCAGACTTTGCCTTTCTGCCGCCGACCTGGCCTTTGACCACGAGGAAATCATCACAAGGGCCCTGAGCGGCGTATAAAACAGTCTCTTTTTGCCTTCGCTTAAATAGCGGAGCAAAGCTGCCGATTATCTTCTCCTTTCTCCGGAAAAAGCCGCGGGGGGAGAGCGGAGAGAAGAGTGAAAAGTGAAAAGAGAAGAGCGAAGAGCACAAAAAGAAAAAGCCGCTGACGCGGCTTTTCATTTGCTTTGCGAAGCAAAGCTTCCGATTCTCTTCTCTTTTCTCTCTTCTCTGGAAAATGTCGCGCCGGGGAAGTGGAGAGAAGAGTGAAAAGTGAAAAGAGAAGAGTG
>JAFPTE010000086.1 GCA_017400415.1 Oscillospiraceae bacterium | reverse complement strand
GGTGGTCTCCATCATCGTGCTGATACTGGTTAGACCAATAGCCACAACACATTTTAACAACAGGCTCAAAAAGACCAATATCGATGCCGTGGTGGGACGAAAGCCGGAGCCTCTCTGCCGGCCCACGGCGTCGATCTCATCGATGAAGACGATGGCGGGGGAGAGCTTCTTGGCCTGCTCGAAGAGGTCACGGACACGGCTGGCGCCTACGCCCACGTAGAGCTCAACGAAGTCGGAGCCGGAGATGGAGAGGAACTGCACGTTGGCCTCCCCGGCCACGGCCTTCGCAAGGAGAGTCTTGCCGGTGCCCGGAGGGCCTACAAGCAGCACGCCCTTGGGGATTCTGGCGCCCAGGTCGTTATACTTCTTGGGGTCCTTCAGGAAGTCCACTATCTCCTCCAGCTCGGCCTTCTCCTCGTCGGCGCCGGCCACGTCGCTGAAGGTGACCCGCTTCTTTTCCTCGCTGGCAAGCCTTGCCTGGGCCTTACCGAAGCGGCCCACGCCGCCCAGACCTCCGTCCCGTCCGCCGGTGGCTCTGGTTATCATGAAGTACCAGAGCACCGCCATCACCACAAGGATGATGAGATAGGGTACCAGGGTCAGCCACCAGGGGCTGAAATTGGGGGCGTAGTTGTAATCCTCCAGAACTCCCCGGGACAGCTGGTCGGAGATGGTCTCCTCCAGGTCGTTATAGAAGATGCTGGCGCTGTACAGGGAGTGCCGGGCGGTGTTGTAGTCCTGGTAGGGAGTTTTCAGGGTGAGGTAGAGGGTATCTCCCTCTATCACGAAGTAGCGCACATTCTCCTGCTCAAACTGGCGCAGAACCTCGGAATACTCCATGTCGGCGTAGGTCTGGTTGTTGCCCAGCAGCAGGTACACGGTGGCGGCCAGGATAATCAGGATGAAGATATAGAAGCCTATGTCCGGCCTGCGGAACTTCTTGTTATCGTTCAAGGAATCAACTTCTTTCTGTCACGCCGCTCAGGCGTAGATTTCAGGTTTCAGTACCCCGATATAGGGCAGGTTGCGGTATCTCTCCGCATAATCCAGCCCGTAGCCCACAATGAAGGCGTCCGGGCAGATGAAGCCCACGTAATCGGGGGTGATGTTCGCCCTGCGGCGGGCGGGCTTATCAAGAAGGGTGCAGATTTTAATGGAGGCGGGGCGGCGGTTTTCAATGTAGCTCTTCAGGTAGGAGAGAGTGACGCCGGAGTCCAGAATGTCTTCAATAATAATAACGTGGCGGCCCTCAACGTCATAGCTAAGGTCCTTGCGGATGCTCACGGCGCCGGTGGTGGAGGTGCCGTTGCCGTAGGAGGAGACCGCCATGAAGTCCACCTCGCAGTAGGTGTTTATGCGTCTCGTCAGGTCCGCCATGAAGACGAAGGAGCCCTTCAGAACGCCCACGATAAGGGGGTTTTTGTCCTCATAGTCTGCGGTTATCTGCTCTCCCAGCTGGCAAATGCGCTTCTGGAGCTCTTCCTCTGAAAAAAATACCCGTTCAATGTCCTTTTCAATCATTTTGTTTCTCCCGTGAGATTTTATTGAAGGAAATATTTATCGCAGCATCCCCCGGCGCTGCAAAGGAGCGGGCGTCGGACCCTATGCCGTACACAGCCAGAACGCCCATATCGTCCGAGACCACCGGCACAAGGGCACGGCGGCGGGACGGTATTTTCTTTTCGATAAAGAGCTTTTTCAGGCTTTTCCGTCCGGAACGGGGGGAGAGACGTATGCCGTCCCCCGTATTCCGTGGTCTGATGGTCATAATACCACAAAGACTTGCGGTTTTGAATAGAAAAGTCGTAAAAGATTTGTTAATTTCCGCCGGAGCCGTCACCGTCTCACAGGTGACCGTAAGGCCCAGGGCGGGTATCTCCGCCTGCTGACCGGGGGCGATAGTGAAGGGCTCAAAGCCCTCCGGCGCCGCCTCGGGCCGCTCAAAAATGAGCCTGTCGTACTCCCGGCGGCATACGGCGCCCGGGATAT
>JAFPTE010000085.1 GCA_017400415.1 Oscillospiraceae bacterium | reverse complement strand
GCCCGTGTGATAGAGCTCACTGCGGACCGCAACGGAGGCCAGCTCCTCCGTGCCCGGCCGGAGCTCAAGGCTCCCGTCCCCGCCGGGGGCCAGGTTCCGGAGGCTCGCCGCCTCTCCCGGCGCCCGGTCCTCCCCCTCGTTGAGGCCCAGGAAAGAGCGGACCTCCACGGTTTTTTCCTTCACCTTACCACCTCCCGAACTGCCCCAGCTCGCCGGTGCCGTAGAGGTCCCGGATTTCCTCCTCTTCGGCGGAGCTCATGTCCCGCTGCCGGGCCCACTCATCGGCGTAGCGCTCCTTCATCTCCCGGGCCCGCTTTTCCAGGCTCTCCGCCTCCTCCGGCCATGCCTCCCGCAGAAGCTCCGAGGCCAGAGCGAACTCCATGGGCCCCAGGCAGTACTCCTCCGGCGTATCCTCCACCTCGTCGTCAAGGCCGGATATCTCCGCCGCCTGGCCGTAGGCGCCCCGGAGGATCCGCTCCTCCGCCATGAGGGAATTGATGATTCCCGGTGCCCGGGCGGAGAAGTCCTCCGCCCAGGCCTCCTGGTTTTCCCTGTCGTATCTGTCGATGAGGGCCATAGCCCCCTCAAAAATATCCCTTCCGGTCATAGTGAGCATAGCCCCTCCTTCCGCTTACTCCTCGCAGGTGTAAGCCACGTAGATGCCGTTCTTTCTGGTCTTCAGCACGAAGCAGTCGTGGAGGAAGCGGCCCTGGACCACGGCGCCGTCCACGTCCTTGTCGTCCTCGATGATGCGGTAGGTCTCGATTTTCTTGGGTGCGCAGGCGCAGCCGGTCTTGACTATCATGAAGGCCACGTCCTCGGGCATATAGTCGTCGGGCACCACACGGACCTGGGTGGAGTCGATAACGCCCACGGCGCCGTTCACCAGAGCCTGGGCGCCTACGGTCTCGAGACCTGCCAGGCTGGCAGCCAGCTTCAGCTTCATGGCCTCGGTCTCGCCCATGAACAGAACCCTGTCACGCTTGGGCACCATGGCGTTGGACATCTTGACCCCGGCCTCGAAAATCTTCTGGACCACGTTCTCGGCGGTGAGCTCCACCTCATAATCCTTGATGCCGGCCCCGTCGGCAAGCTTGCCCAGGCGGTACTTGTCCACATAGGGGATCAGCACCTCGTCGGTGGTGCGGCGCAGAACGCTGGAGGCGCTCTTTATCATGGCCTGGCTGTCGTTGTGGCCCCGGTCGATGGAGCCGTTGAAGGCCTTGTCGTCGGAGACCGTCATCTCCTGCATGGTGTCGCCCACCTCGGTCATGGTGCCGAAGCGGCTGCCGCTGGTGCGGAGCTTGTCGTAGGTCTGCAGGGGCAGATTGTCCACGGTGTAGACCTGGACCGTGGCCACGCCGGTCCAGTCATAGGTGTCGGAAAACAGGCCCTCGGTGACGCTGTCCTGCCTGAAGCGCTCGCAGACCTTGTCGGATGCCTTCTTGGAAAGATTGATTGCCATTTTTCATTTCTCCTTTTCTTTTTCTTTTGTTTTTTTACTTCCAGCCCATGTCCCAGGGGTCATAGGTCTTCTCCCCGCCGGAAGTCCGCAGGGAGCCTGCCGTTCTCATCTCGCCCAGCTCACGGCGCAGGGCTGCCAGCTGAGCCAGAATGTCGCCGCCCTCCGGGGCGCTCTCCTCAGGGGTGCTCTCCGGCGCAGTGACGGTCTCATTCTCCTCCATTTTCCTCACCTCCCTTCATCTCCCGCAGGAGCCCGTCCCTGTCCGGAACGTAGCCCTGGGGCAGTCTCTCCAGGTACTGGGCGGCGGTTATGAGGCCGTTTTTCAGAAGCCCCTCCAGGCAGCTGACCGCTGCCAGCTCCGAGAAGTAGGTGCTGGCCCCCACGTCCAGTCTGAGCCGCAGGGGCAGAGAGCGAAGGCCGGGGGCAAATTCCCCGTCCCCCAGCTCCATGAGAAAGCCCGCCATGAAATCCACGTAAATCCGCATCAGATCCTCCAGGCAGGCCCGCAGGTTCTGCTTGGTTATCTCGGAGGGGGTTGCCGCCGCCCGCTGGAGGGCCAGAATGGCGGAGGTGTTGTCCGGGCTCACGTCGCCCAGGGAGGCGTTGTTGGCACCCAGGTTCCGGTTGGTCTCCTCAATGGCCATCTCGATGAAGGCCGCAATCTGGGGGGAGACCTGGGCCGGGTCCAGAATCTTCGCCACGGAGTCCATATCCCCGCCGGCCACCGCAATGGCGGCCCCCACCCGGTTGTCCCACTGGGGTATCCGGGTCTTGTCATAGATGACCTTGGGGTAGGCGGTGGTCATAAGGCTCAGCATACTCATGGCCCAGGCCTTGTTTATGAATATCTGGTTGGGAATGAGGCCCGTTATCATGGCCTGGCCGTGGTAGCTGTCCGTAACGTAATCCCAGTTGAGCCAGCAGATGGGATAGCGCACAAGGCCCATATCGAAGGGGTCCCGGATGACGCCGGAGGGGCAGAACTCATAGCCCCAGATCCGACCCTCCTCCCGGTACATGAGCAGGATAACGGTGGTCATGCCGTCCGCTCTCAGCTCCGGCCTGGGGGTATCCCCCTCGGCGTCCGCCCGGATATCCTGCCAGTGTCTCTGGCCGCCCTCCCGGGCCCTTTTCCGCACGAGCCTTGTCTCCTGCCTGCGCTCCACCATGATCCAGCTCTGGTGCTCCACCTCCCGGTCGCAGGGGTTTCCGAAGAACACCCGGGTGTTCTCGATGCACTCGGTCACGGGCCTGCCGCTTTTGGGGTCCCAGTAGGTATAGAGGCAGCCGTCGCCCCGTACTGCGGCGTCCCGGGCCATGCGCCGGGCAAGCCTTGGCACGTCGTTGAGCTCGCAGAGCCGCTCCAGCTCCTGCTGCACCAGGTCTGCGGCGTGCCTCTCCGCCGCCGTCAGGCGGCCCATGGGCTCCGCCCGGACGGAGAGATTTTCGCTGGTGATGGAGCTCACCACGAACAGCACGTCACGCTTCAGAATGTTGAAAACCGGGGTAGGCAGGCCGTTGGCGTTGACCCCCTCCCACTGTCTGCCCAGGAAGAAGTTTTCGTTGGTGGCGCAGCACTCCTCAACTCCGTTCCTGGCGTTCCATTCCTTGGCCCCGGCGTACATCTTCATGGCCTTTTCCAGGCTGGGCCTGCTGTCCCCCAGGAAAATGCCCTCGCCGTATTCACTCACGCTTTACCGCCTCCTTTGCCCGCTTGGCGTCGTAGGCCAGTATGTCCGCCACGGCCCGGTCCCAGCCGGGCCCCTCCTCCTGACGCCGCTCCTCCGGCGCCCGGCCTTCCAGACGCCGGAGCCGGATTTCCGTAACTATGGCCAGGGCGGCGATGGCCAGAGCCAGAATCACAATTTCCATTTTCTCCTCCTCTTAATTGTAGTATATATACGACTGCGTAGCCTCCCCCTCCCGGCTCTCCCGGTCCCCGGGGGCGCAGGGGACCGGCGCCGGCAGGCGGCGGGAAACGCAGTAGTATCTCAGTGCGTCCACCGTGTGAGTCAGATTGTGGGGCTCCGTGGCGCAGTCCGTGGGATTGACGGGGCTCGCCTGTATCTCCGCCATGTCCCGGAAAAGCTGGCTGCAGGTATCGAAGAGAAGAAGCCCCGGTTTTCCGTCCTCCATGGGCGCCAGGCAGTCCTTTATGCACAGGTGCCCGGCGGCCCGGTCGTTCTCCGCCCGGATAAGGGGCACCCCGCCCCGGAGGAACAGATCCGCAATGGTGGAGCCCGTGTCCTTCTGCCGGCTCCAAAGGTCCGGCGGGGCAAAGGTGGCGGTGATCTCCTCCCGGCCCGTCAGAAGCCGGATGCGCTCCG
>JAFPTE010000084.1 GCA_017400415.1 Oscillospiraceae bacterium | reverse complement strand
GGTTTTACGTGAATCCCAATTATAAGACCGTGAACGCAGAGGCGGAGGATAAGGACCCGGACAGCATACTGAACTTTTACCGCCGGGCTCTCCGGCTCCGGAAGAGCGAAAGGGTACTGCTGGACGGGGAGTATAAGGAGTACAGGCCCCTTTCCGGCAGGCTCTATATGTACGAGCGGCGGCTGGGGCAGGAGGCTGCCCTTGTGATATGCTCCTTCTCCAAAAAACCCGTATCCCTGCGGCTGCCCCGGCCCTTTGACGGAAAAACCGGGCAGCTGGCCCTTTGCAATTACCCCGGCCCGGCGCCGGAAAAGATCCTGCGGCCCTATGAGGCCAGAGTTATGATATGGAGGGAAGAAGAAAATGCTTGAAACCGGAATCGTGGGCCAGCGGGCCCTCACCGTGACGGAGGCCCTCACCGCCCAGGCCATGGGCAGCGGCCTTCTGCCTGTCCTGGCCACCCCGGCCCTTATCGCCCTGGCGGAGAAGACCGCCTGGCAGAGCGTGGAGCCCTATCTGGAGCCGGGCCAGGGCACCGTGGGCACCCTGGTGAACCTGCGGCACCTGGCGGCCACCACCGTTGGGGGCGTGGTCACCTGCGAGACCAAGCTCATGGAAATCGACCGCCGGAGGCTGGTGTTCTCCGTCATCGTCCGGGACAAAACCGGCACCGTGGGGGAGGGCATCCACGAGCGCTTCATCGTGGATAACGAAAAGTTCATGAAAAAAGCAGCTGAGAGGCAATAAGCCTCTCAGCTTTTCAAATGAGACCCGCTGCGCAGCGCCGCCCTTGCGCCGACCAACGAGGCGGAGCCGAGGCGATGGAGCGCAAGAAGCTCAAAAGAGAGCCTGTGGGCTCTCTTTTGAATAGTATCAGCTTTCCCATTTGTGGGCCTTGTAAAGCGAAACCGAAATAACGAGGGCGGCCAGCCAGCCGATGGGCCAGGCAAGCCATATGCCAACGCAGCCCAGGCTCGTTCCGGCCAGAACTGCCGCCAGCACCACCCGCAGCACCAGGTCCGTGAAGGTGGATATCATGAACTGCCACATGAGGCCGGCGCCCCGGAGAATGCCGTCCGTCACAATCTTCACGGAGATCATAAGGTAGAAGGGGGAGACTATCCGCAGAAACATAAGGCCGGAGCGTATGGCCTCCTGGGTGGGCTCCTCAATGAAAAACCGCAGGCAGAGCTCCCCGCCGAAGAAATACAAAACGATAATGGGCAGGCTTATGAGCCAGACCATGTTCCGCCCGGCCCGGAACCCCTGGGGTATGCGTTCCGGCTTTCCGGCCCCCAGGTTCTGGGAGGTGAAGTTGGAAACCCCGTTTCCCAGGGTGGAGAAGGAGGTTATGACCAGGTTGTTGAGCTTTATGGCGGCGGAGTAGCCCGCAATGACCTCCGGGCCGAAGCCGTTTATGACCCGCTGGATGATGATATTGCCTACGGAGATGAAGCTCTGCTGCAGGACGCTTGGCACGGCTATCATGGCCGTCTGCCGCAGGATGGGCACGGAAAAGAGGGGCGCCCTGCCCGGCACCTTAAGCTGTCCCAGCCGCCGGAACACCGTCACCAGGGCCAGAACGCAGCTGACGCCCTGGCAGATGAAGGTGGCCCAGGCCACCCCCGCGACCTTCATGCCCAGCCCCGCCACGAACCAGATATCCATGGCGATGTTGGCCAGGGAGGAGGAGACCAGGAAGATGAAGGGGGTCCTGGAGTCCCCCAGGGCGGAGAAGATGCCCGTTGAAAGATTGTAGAAGAAAACGAAGGGCAGGCCCCAGATATAGATATCCAGGTAGAGCCTGGAATCGGCCAGAAGCAGGGTCGGAGTTCTGATGGCCTCCAGAAGCCAGGGGGTCAGCATAAGGCCCAGGAGCATCAGCACGGCGCAGACGGCCCCGCAGAGTATGAGGCTCGTGGTGACGGCGGAGCGGACCTTCACGTATTCCCCGGCGCCGAAGTAGCGGCTGACCACCACGGAGCAGCCGATGTTGCAGCCGAAGGCGAAGGCAATGAAAATGAGCGTCACCTCATAGCTGTTGCCTACGGCGGCCAGGGCGTTTTCGCTGATGAACTTCCCCGCCACAAGGCTGTCCGCTATGGAGTAGAGCTGCTGGAAGACCATGCTTCCGAATAAGGGCAGGCAGAAGCGCCAGAGCACGGCCGAGGGCTTGCCGCTTGTGAGATCTCTGTTCATGGGTTTCTCCTTTCAGACCGGGGTATTATAACAGAAGACCCGGAAAAAGTAAACTTCAAGTTGACCCGGGCGCCGGCGAAAAAACTTTGCCTCCGGGCGAAAAAATGCTTGACAAGCGCCTGCCAATCTGCTATTATAATCCTCGCTGCGAGCGAAAAGGCAGCGGCGAAGGCCGGAAGTGCTGTGCCGGCAGAGGAATTTGCTGGTATAGCTCAGTTGGTAGAGCAGCTGATTTGTAATCAGCAGGTCGTGGGTTCGAGTCCCTCTACCAGCTCCAGTTCAAGTTAATACGGAGGAGTTCCCGAGTGGCCAAAGGGGGCAGACTGTAAATCTGTTGTCGACGACTTCGGTGGTTCGAATCCACCCTCCTCCACCAAAAAACGCCTCATTTGTTTATCAAATGAGGCGTTTTTTGAACGGTGACGCTTCGGCAGGCGCCCGTTTGTTTCCATATCATAATCCGATTGGAGGTCAGAGCGGTGGATAAGCCGGAAAGCTCCGGCGCAGGGCGGGCAAAGCCCCCAGCGCAGGGCTACAATCCCCGGCTGCTGAGCGGCCTTGCGGATGAGTGCCGGGCCTCCGGCGGCTCTGTCATAACCGGGCAGTACGTCTACACCCTGGAGCCCCGGTCCGGTGAGCTTATGCGCATGGAGCTGAAGGACTATCTGGGCGGCAGGCGCAGCTGGGTAAGTCTTGGCCGGCCAGACCTATGATCAACAACACAAGGAGAACACCATGAGCAAGGCAGGAGAGGCCTTCCTTAAGGCCATAAATCCCATCTTCCCCAAGCAGGTCCACCCCTTCAACCTCCGGAACCAGGGGGATATGACCTATGCGGACTGGCAGTTCGAGAAGGGGGAGCAGACCATAAAGTTCTTCCTGGGCCATTACACCCCCGAGGAGATGTTCCGGGATAAGCGGGTGGTGGATTTCGGCTGCGGCGAGGCGGGCAAGACCGTCTATTACGCCAGCCTGGGCGCAAGGGACGTGACCGGTATCGACATCGTGCCCCAGTATAAGGAGCGGGCGGAGGCCTTCGCCCGGAAAAAGGGCTACGGGGATAAGTTCACCTTCATCCTGGGGGACGCCACGAACCTGGACCTGCCCTCGGACACCTATGACACGGTCATTATGAACGACTTCATGGAGCACGTGGGGGACCCGGAGGGAGCCCTGCGGGAGGCCCTGCGCATCCTTAAGCCCGGCGGAAGAATCTACACCAACTTCCCGCCCTACTATCACCCCTTCGGCGCCCACCTTTCCGACGCCATCAATATGCCCTGGGTCCATGTGTTCTTCTCGGAGCAGACCATGATAAACGTGTATAAGGACCTGGTGCGGGACCTGCCGGACGGGCAGGAGCGCATAGATTTCCGCTTCTCCGAGGGCCCCGACGGGAAGGAGTATATCTCCTACATCAACAAAATGACCATTGAGCGGTTCGAGGGGATACTTAAAAACCTGGGCATCACCCCGGTTTTCTATGAGCTCACCCCCCTGCGGCCCTTCCTGGCCCCTCTGGCGAAGACGAAGCTCTTCCATGAGAGCATGAACAAAATGGCCGCCTGCGCCATAGAGAAAAAGTAAGGGAGTGACCGGCAGGTCACTCCTTTTTAATATCTATGGGTGCTTTGAAGCACATGAGAGAGCGGAGGGGCGGCAGGGCGAAAAGGACGCAGCACAGGGCGGCAATAATGACCGCCCAAAGCCAGTTGTGCACCACATTCTCCCCGAAAAACCCGTGTTTAAAGAGAAGCGCCGCCACATAGCCGTGAAGAATGAACACCGGAAGGGTATTTCCCCCCACCCGTGTCAGAACGGGTATCTTCACGTCCGGCAGGGCCAGCATGAAAAAACCCGTCCAGGCAGCCCCCAGACCCAGGTACAGGGCCCTTGTTCCGGCGGCCTGCCAGGGGGGCATAAGGAACCGGACGTAGGCCTCCGAGCCGTAGAGGAAGTTGTAGGGCAGCGGGTGCCGGAGGGCAAAGACTATGCCGAAGACCATGACGGGAAGGCATACGGCGCAGCCCATGAGCCGGAGCCGGGGGCTCAGGGGCTCCTTACCCCTCCGGGCGCTGCCGATGATGTGCCCGGCGGCGAAGAAGGGCAGATAGACCAGGGTGCGGCTCAGGGAGAAGACATAGCCTATGTTCCGGTCAAAGCCCGCCAGCACGCTGACCGCAAAGCAGACGCCAACGGTCACCGCCCCGGCAAGGGGCCCCTTTGCGTCCAGCAGGGGCAGCAGGAGCAGGTACGTCATAAGGCTCATAAGGTACCACTGGAACATATAGGGCTCGCTGAGCCGGAGGGTCAGGTCCCCGGTCCACTGGGGAAAGCTCACCCGGTAGAAGAGGAAGTCCGCAAGCTGGGTTATGGCGTAGAGCCCGAAAAGGGAGAGAAAGCCCCGCCGTGTGGGTCTTGCCACCCAGCCGGAGATAAAGATGAACACCGGCATGTGAAAGGTGTACAGTATCTGATATACCGGCCCCCCCAGATCAAAGGCGCCGGATATGTGGCCCAGGGCCACGCAGAACATCATGAGGGCTTTCACGTTGTCAAGCCTGCGGTCCCGCATTCCATCACCTCCCGTGCTGATTTTACCACCGGCCGGGGCTATTGTAAAGGTTGACACCGGGCGGCAAAGAGGATAGAATATCAAAAAAAGGGGGCGATGACCGTGACAATTCTTATTGCGGAGGATGAGAAAAGCATCGTCCGGGGGCTGGAGGCCTACCTCCGCCAGGAGGGCTTTGAAACCCTCACAGCCGAAACGGAGGAGGGGGCCATAGAGCTCCTGCCCGGGGCGGACCTGGCCCTGCTGGATATATCCCTGGAGGAGGGCAGCGGCTTCGGCGTGTGCCGCCAGGCCAAGCGCCGGGGCCTGCCGGTCATATTCCTCACCGCCTCCGGCGATGAGAGCAGCGTGGTCCGGGGCCTGGACATGGGGGCCGACGACTACGTGGCCAAGCCTTTCCGCCCCCGGGAGCTCATAAGCCGCATCCGCAGCGTGCTCCGCCGGTCCGGCCGGGGCCAGACCCTGGTGCAGCTGGGGGACGCCGCCGTGGATACGGAGCGGGGCACCGTCACAAGGGACGGGCGGGAGGAGGTCCTCTCCGCCCTGGAAAAGCGGCTTCTGATGGTGTTCATCAATAACCGGGGCCGCCTTCTCGGCCGGGACCGGCTCCTGGAGGAGATATGGGACGCCGGCGGGGACTTCGTCAATGACAACACCCTGACGGTTTACATAAAGCGCCTGCGAAACAAGCTGGAAAGGGACCCCCAGAACCCGGAGATAATCAGAACCGTCCGGGGCTCCGGGTATTTGGTGGACTGAATGAAGCTCATAAGAAACGCCGATGTGCGCCGGGAGCTCCTCGTTGCCGCCTGCCTGTGCCTTGCCATAAGCGTACCCTGCTTTGTTTTCCTGGGGCCCTGGGCCGGGGGAGCGGTCCTGCTGGCCGGGGCGGTGCAGATAGCCCTGCGGCTTTTTGAGGCCGCCCGCAGGCACCGGGAGATGGAGAAGCTGGCCCAGAGCCTGGACGCCGTGCTCCACGGGCAGGGGACCCTGCTGGCGGACTGCCGGGAGGGGGAGCTGGCCATACTGAAAAGCGAGATAGAAAAGCTTACCGTGCTCCTCCGGGAGGACGCCGACGAGCTGCGGCAGGCAAAGCTCAATCTGACCGGATCCATACAGGATATTTTTCACCAGATAAGAACGCCCCTGACCTCCATGGGCCTGACGGCCTCCCTTCTGCAGAAGGAGGACCTGGGCTATGAGGAGCGGCTGGAGCTTGTCCGGGACCTGGAGCGCCAGCTGCGGCGGATCCGGTGGCTTACGGAAAACCTTCTGAAGCTGAGCCGGCTGGACGCAGGGGTGGTCACCTTCCACCGGGAGGATATGGCCCTTGCCGACCTGGTCCGGGCCGCCTGCGGCCCTCTGGAGATAGCTCTGGAGCTGCGGGGGGTGGAGCTGCGCCTGAATATAGGGCAGGAGAGGCTTGCCTGCGACCGGGACTGGACCCTGGAGGCAGTATCAAACCTTGTGAAAAACTCCATGGAGCACACGCCCCAGGGGGGCCGGGTGACCCTTACGGGCCGGGAAACGCCCATATTTACGGAGCTTACGGTGGAGGATACGGGCCCGGGCTTCCATAAGGAGGACCTGCCCCACGTCTTCGAGCGCTTTTACCGGGGCAAAAACGCCGCCCCGGACAGCATCGGCATCGGCCTTGCCATGGCCCGGGCAGTGGCGGCGGGCCAGAACGGCACCCTGAAGGCGGAAAACCGCCGGGAGGGCGGCGCCCGGTTCATACTTCGGTTTTACAAGGCCACGGTGTGAAGCCTTTACAAAACGGGTTTATAATAATATAATGTCAGTCACAACACTTTTTTGAGAGGAGGGGACCGGATGGAGGGAGCTTTTTTTGCAGTGCCCGGGGCAGTTATCCTGCTGTGCGCCGCACTTTTTCTCATGATATTTGACGCCCGCCGCCGTTCCCCCGGGGGCATACTGACCTACGCCGGGGCCGCCTGCGCCCTGGCCTCCGCAGCCCTGGCCATTCTGGGGGGAGCGGGACTTTTTGAGTGCGCCGCAGTCCTCCTGGCCCTGCTCCTTGTGTGGAAGGGGGCGGGCAGATGAATTTCAATTCACCGGAGTTTCTCATCTTCCTGCCCGTGACCGTGCTGGTCTACTGGCTCCTGCCCCATAAGGCCCGGTGGGTCTGGCTTCTGGCGGCCTCCTGGTTCTTCTATATGTACTGGAAGCCCGTACTCATTATATTAATACTAATAACCACCCTGGTGAGCTACGGCTCCGCCCTTATGATGGAGCGGCGGCCGGACCTTAAAAAGCCCCTGCTCATCCTGACCCTCGTCGTGTGCCTGGGAATTCTGGGCTGGTTCAAGTACGCCGGCTTCTTTGCAGACAGCGCCCTGGGGGTATACAACCTCATAACCGGAAAGAGCGTCTCCCTGACCATGGATATCCTTCTGCCGGTGGGCATCTCCTTCTACACCTTCCAGACCCTCTCCTACGTTATCGACGTGTACCGGGGGGACTTTCCGGCGGAGCACCACTTCGGCTATTACGCCCTCTTTGTGGCTTTTTTTCCCCAACTGGTGGCGGGGCCCATCGAAAACCCACGGAACCTGCTGCCCCAGCTCCGATCTGAGCACAAGCCCTCCTGGACGGACTTCAGGGCCGGCATGCGGCTTCTGGCGGTGGGCTTCTTCCGCAAGTGCTGCGTGGCGGACGTGCTGGGGGTCTACGTAAATAACGTGTATAACAGCCCGGAGAGCGCCAACGGCCTGGCAGTGCTGGCCGCCGGGGGCCTCTTCTGCCTGCAGATTTACAACGATTTCGCCGGCTACTCCCAGATTGCCGCCGGCGCCGCCCGGCTCATGGGGGTCCGGCTC
>JAFPTE010000083.1 GCA_017400415.1 Oscillospiraceae bacterium | reverse complement strand
GTGGTAGTCCTCATAAACATGCTCCTGAACACCTATTGGTCCACCTTCTTCGGCAGCGTGTTCACCGTGATCTTCCCGGCCAGGGCCATAAAGAATCTCATCATGTGGCCAATCGACAGCGTGGTCTTCTTCCTTATCTACACAGCCCTCTCCAGGACCGGCATTCTCAAATGGACCCGGAAGGAAGAAAAGACAGAATAAAAAAAGCCCCGTTTCCGCCTGGAAACGGGGCACAGTATTTATCCGTCATAGCCGCCCTGGAGGTAGTAGGAGACTATCAGGTCAACGCAGGCGCCGTAGGAGAGCATGCCCCGGCCGTCGCCGCTGGCCTTCAGGTAGGTGTCATAGGCCTTTTCGGAGGCCTCGGTCACCGTGGAGCGCTTCTGGGGCCAGAAGTCGGAGTTGTACTCCCAGTCCGCCAGGAAGCCGCCCCGGAAGGTGCTGCGGAGCTGGCGCCATTTTTCCGGGCTCTGACCGTACACGGCGTTCATAAGATAGAGTGCGCCGGAGAGGTAGCCGGAGTAGGCGTAGGTATCGTCCCCGGAGAGGACGGCGGCGGTTACCCCCAGGAAGTTTGCCTCCTCCTCGCTGGTGATGCCCCGCTGGTGGGCCAGCTCATGGGCGGCGGTGGCGGGAATGAAGGCCGCCGGGCACCGCACGTTCACGTTGGACTCCCCCAGGAAGGGAAAGTAGACCCCGGTGAAGCCCATGGCGGTCATGATGTCGGAAAAGAACAGCATCTGCTTGGGAGTCCTGCTCTCCGCCGCCAGAAGGCCAAACCGCCGCCCCAGCTCCTGATATATTGCGCCGGAGCGGGAAAGATACTCTGAGGGCGCCTCGCAGAAGAGGCCGTCTTCGTCCCTGGGCACCCGGTCGGCGTACTCCATGGCCCGGGTTACGAAGAATTCAGCCGCACTGAAAAGAGCCTGGGCGCTCATCTCCTCCTTGTGAAAGCCGGAGCGCTGAACAAAGCCCGGCGCCCGGTAGTCCACGGAAAAGACCGCCAGAAAGCCCGTCACTATGTACGCCGCCGCCAGCAGGAGCGCGCAGAATCGCTCAGCAATGCCCCCCAGGCGGATTCTTCTTTTCGCCGCCAGGTATATTGTCCGTGCAAGGAAGATTATGAGCCCCAGTCCCAGAAGTATGTACATGAGCTCCATCAGGGAAAAGGGAAACAGGGCGCAGAAGGCGCCTGCGGCGTCCCGCACCGGCCGGGAGATGTGCACTGCGTACCAGTCCGCCAGGTCCGATGAGGCGGAGAAATGGTGCCAGGCCCAGAGAAAAACAAGGGGCGGGATTATAAGGAGAAGCCACTTTACAGCTTTTTTCAAGACAAAAGTCCCCCTCAAAACTGCTTTTTCCCTATTGTATCAGAAGTTTCGCCCGGTGTGAACAGGTAAAATCAGCCTTTTTGGACGAAAAAGATAAAAAAGTTGCAAATAGGTCTTTAATCCTGAGAGCTTTTGTGGTATCATATATTAGTAAAAGTGCCGCCATATACATTTCAGCAGCCTTAAGAGGTTATTTCATGAATAAAACCGCTTCAAAAATTGTTTCCCTCGTTCTGGCCATGGTCCTGCTGGCCTCCTGCACCCCTGCAGCGCCATCGGACGGGGATGGGACTCCTGCGGACGTTGTCTCCGTGCCCTGGCAGAACGTCATCATTATCGATGATGAGGAGCGCTACAACAATGACCCGGAGTACCGGGCCAAGGTGGACGCTCAGCGGGCGGAGGAGGAGGCCCGGGCCCGGGCCGCCACGCCTCACGGCCGCCTGAAGACCCTGGGCATCGTCACCGAGGATTATGAGGACACTGCCCTTATGACCCGGGGCCACACGGTAAAGAGCCTGGTCCGTCTGACCGGCGGGCAGCTTGAGGCCCTGGCCATGCAGTATGAGCACCCCTTCGAGGACCTGAACGACAGCCTGGAGGACTATGTGAGCTATGCCTACGTAAAGGGCATCGCCGCCGGCGTCTCCGCCTCAAAATTCTCGCCGGACTCCGCCGTCACGGGCAAGACCTTCTGCATTTTCCTGCTCCGGGCCATGGGCTACGGCTCCGACCCCCGGATAGCTGACCCGGTGGCTCTGGCAAAGGCCCTGGGCTACACCGATGACCGCTTCGGGGACGGCAGCGCCAAGCTCACCGTCAAGGATGGGGAGGAGGTCCTGTGGGGCCTTCTGACCAAGTGCCCGGCGGGCAGCACCGTGAGCCTTATATCCATGCTCCTGCGGACCGGGGCCGTCACCGCCCAGCAGGCCGCCGAGGCCGGCTTCGGCGCCACCGCCGCTCCCGTGGGCTCCATGACCGCCAAGGCCGCCTTTGAGAAGTTCGGCAAAAATCTGGTGGTCCTCACCGCCTACAATAAGGACGGGGAGGAGATCGCCGCCACCACCGCCGCCATGATAGGGGAGGACGTGGGCGTTGCCTCCCTCTCCGACATAACCGGCGCCAACTCCCTGGCTGTCACCGCCAAGGGCATGGAGGACCCGGTCACCGCCATTCTGGCCTACAGCCAGGAGACCGACCTGGTGTTCTTCCGCCGGCAGAGCAAGGTAGAAAACTACTTCACCTCCCGGGCCTCCTCCGGCTCCGAGCTTGTGAACTACGCCCTGGGCGAGAGTGTCATGGTCCTTCACGGCACCACCTTCCGGGCGCCGGACGGCCTTGTTGTCATAAACGAGATGGGCAGCCTGGTGGGCATTACCTCCCATAACTCCATCATCTCCGCCGAAGTGCCGGGGGACCGGGCGGAAATGGACGTTATGACTCTGGGCCGCACCCTGTGGCCCAAGGATATGCCCGGCCGGGTCATCGACCCCACAAAGCCCATGGTGTGCCTCACCTTTGATGACGGCCCCTCCCGGCTGTACACCCCGCTGCTTCTGGACCTTCTGGAGGAGTACGGCGTTGTGGCCACCTTCTTTGAGTGCGGCTATATGCTGAAGGCACACCCGGAGAATCTGAAGCGCATGGAGGAGCTGGGCTGCGAGATCGGCAGCCACACCTATAACCACTCCAAGCTCATAAACCTGACCACCGAGGAGATAAAAAAGGAGATGGCCGACACCGACGCCCTCATCATCAAGGAGGTGGGCCACGGCGCCACCATCATGCGTCCCCCAGGAGGCAAGTTTGACGACCATGTGCTGGAGGCCCTGCAGGTCCCGGCCATCCGCTGGAACGTGGACACCAGGGACTGGGAGCACAAGGACGCCGACAAGACCTACAATGCGGTCATGAGCAAGGAAAATCTGGACGGCTCCATCGTCCTGATGCACTCCCTGTATGAGCCCACTCTGGAGGCCTGCAAGCGCATCATACCGGAGCTGCTTGCCCAGGGCTACCAGTTGGTGACGGTTTCCGAAATGGCACAGTACAAGGGCGTGGACCTTCAGGCCCACAAGGTTTATTACAGCTTCAAGTAAGCAGAAGGGAGCGGGGTTTTCCCCGCTCCCGTTTGTTATCCGTATACCTTTTCCGCAACCCGGGCGGACTCGGCGGCGTCTCTGGCGTAGAAGTCGGCGCCGATCATTTTTGCGTATTCCGGCGTCAGAACGGCGCCGCCCACCATGATTTTGCAGTCAAGGCCGCTTTGCCGCAGGGCCTGCACGGTCTCCTCCATGCCTCGGACCGTGGTGGTCATCAGGGCGGAGAGGCCCACGAGCCTTGCCCCGGTTTTCCGCACCGCCTCCACAACCGCCTCCGGCGGCACATCCCGGCCCAGGTCGATAACGTCGTAGCCGTAGTTAATGAGCAGCATCTTCACGATGTTCTTGCCGATGTCGTGGATATCGCCCTTTACCGTGGCCAGTATGACCGTGCCCTTGGGCTCCAGGCTGCCCTTTTCCGAGGCGGCCTTCACCACGTCAAAGCCCGCCTTCACGGTCTCGGCGGAGCTCATGAGCTGGGGCAGGAAGAAGGTGCCCTTGTCAAAGCGCTCCCCGGCGGCGTTGATGGCCGGTATGAGCAGGCCGTTTATGACCTCCATGGGGCTCATCTCCCCCAGGGCCCGGCGCACCGCCTCCTCAATGAGGCCCCGGCGGCCGGAGAGAACTATTTCCTCAATGGAGAGCCCCTCCGCCTTAGGGGCAGGAGCGGGGGCGGCGGACAGATTTGCGTAGCGGGCGATGAAGTCGGCGGAGGCGGCGTCCTGGCCGCTCAGCACCCGGTGAGCCCGTACAACGTCCATGTACCGCTGGCTCAGTGGGTTCATGATGGGCATATCCAGGCCGCTTTCCAGAGCCTGGGCCAGAAATGCGGCGTTTATGACCTCCCGGGCGGGGAGACCGAAGCTTATGTTGCTGACGCCCAGCACGGTCCGGACCCCCAGCTTTTCCTTCACAAGCCGCACTGCGTCCAGAGTCACCCGGGCCATGGTCTGGTCCGTGGAGACTGTCATCACCAGGCAGTCAATGAGTATATCCTCCCGGGGAATGCCCAGGGCTTCTGCCCGTTCCACTATCCGGCGGGCTATCTCAAAGCGGCCCTGAGCGGTGGGGGGTATGCCGTCCCCGTCCAGGGTCAGGCCCACCACGGCGGCGCCGTACTTTTTGGCGATGGGCAGGATGGAGGAAAGACTTTCCTCCTTGCCGTTTACGGAGTTTATGACGGGCTTTCCGGCGTAGACCCGGCAGGCCCGGTCCAGGGCGGCAGGGTCCGAGGAGTCAATCTGCAGGGGCAGAGCCGTCACGGCGGCCAGCTCCGTCACGAGCTTTTCAAGGCTGGCGGCCTCGTCAATCTCCGGCAAGCCGGCGTTCACGTCCAGAAGCTCCCCTCCCGCCTCCTCCTGGCTTATGGCCTCTGTCAGTATATAGTCCAGGTCCCCGGTGCGGAGGGCCTCCTTTATTTTCTTTTTCCCGGTGGGGTTGATGCGCTCGCCGATAAGGGCGATATCCCGGCCCCGGAGGGAAACGGTCCTCCGGGCGGAGGCGAAGGCCACGTAGGGCTCCGGTCTGTGCCAGGCCGGGGCCTTTTCGTCGCAGAGGCGGCGCAGAAGGGCTATGTGCGCCGGGCCCGTGCCGCAGCAGCCCCCCACGATGAGGGCGCCCCTGTCCATCATCTGCCCCACGGCGTCGGCAAACTCCTCCGGCCCCACCTTATAAACGGTATGGCCGTTTTCAATCTCCGGCAGGCCTGCGTTGGGCTGGACTATGACCGGCACCCGGCTCCACGCAAGAAGCTCCTCCACAACGCCCATGAGCTCCCGGGGCCCCAGGGAGCAGTTCACGCCGATGGCGTCCGCCCCCAGGGCGGAGAAGGTCACCGCAAAGGCCCGGGGGTCCGTGCCCAGGAAGGTGCGGCCGTCGGCGCCGAAGGTCAGGGTTACCCAGCAGGGCAGGGAGGTGTTCTCCCGGACCGCCAGAAAGGCCGCCTTGGCCTCCAGCAGGTCCGACATGGTCTCAATGAGGGCCAGGTCCGCCCCGGCCTTTTCCCCGGCTACGGCCTCCTCCCGGAAGAGCTCGTAGGCCTCCTGAAAGCTCATGGCCCCCAGGGGCTTCAGAAGGGCCCCGGTGGGGCCCATATCCAGGGCCACCTTTTTCGCCCCGGCCTCTTTGGCCAGACGGACGGCGGCGGAGACGACCTCATCCACCGAGGCCGCATCCCCGAGCTTTTTCCGGTTGGCGCCGAAGGTGTTGGCGGTGATGATATCCGCCCCGGCCTTTACGTATTCACGGTGTATCTCCCGGACTATATCCGGCCTTTCCAGACACAGAAGCTCCGGCAGGGCCCCGGTTTTAAGGCCCCGGGCCTGGAGCATGGTGCCCATGGCCCCGTCCAGAAGGGTTATTTTATCCACAGTGCTCACC
>JAFPTE010000082.1 GCA_017400415.1 Oscillospiraceae bacterium | reverse complement strand
TACGCCATTGCAGTTCTGGGCCTTATCGGTGTAATCGCCGCCGCAGTTCGCTTCTACATCCGCCGGAAGACCCACGCTCTGGAAAAGAAGCAGCAGGAGACCATGGCCCTGGTGGGCGGAATCACCGAGGCCTTCGCAAAAGTCATCGATATGAAGGACCGGTACACCAACGGTCACTCCACCCGGGTGGCCAAGTTCACCGCCATGCTCTCCAGGGAGCTGGGCCTGGACGAGGAGACCGTTGAGAAGTACTACCGCATCGCCCTCCTCCACGATATCGGCAAGGTGGGCGTTCCCCAGGAGGTGCTGAACAAGAACGGCAAGCTCACGGATGAGGAATTTGAGATTATCAAGTCCCACACCACCAAGGGCTATGAGGCTCTGAAGGAGATAACCATCATGCCGGAGCTGGCCATCGGCGCCCAGGCCCACCACGAGCGGCCCGACGGCAGGGGCTACCCCAACCACCTGAAGGGGGACGAGATACCCCGTGTGGCCCAGATCATCGCCGTGGCGGACTGCTTCGACGC
The DNA here is from genome assembly GCA_017400415.1 of Oscillospiraceae bacterium. GTDB lineage: Bacteria > Bacillota > Clostridia > Oscillospirales > Oscillospiraceae > RUG626. The sequence continues at coordinate 4,580 of JAFPTE010000082.1, read as the reverse complement.
CATGTACTCCAACCGTCCCTACCGCAACAGGATGAACTTCGACAAGGTGGTCTCCATCATCAAGGCGGCCTCCGGCACCCAGCTGGCCCCGGACGTGGTGGACGCCTTCCTGCGCCTGGTGGACAAGGGCGAGTTCCGTGCCCCCGACGACCACGGCGGCGGCACCACCGAAGAAGTGGACAACATCAAAAAATGACCCTCACACTCCGCCGCTGGCACTCAGCGGCGGATTTTTTGCCGCCGGTGGGGAATTATCTCCGAAAAATTAGCAAAAATTTGACAAAAGTGGGTATAGGTGCTATAATGGCCCAAATAATCCCGCCAAGCGAGAGAGGAGGGGCCCGGATGCGTGCAAGGGACAGCAGCAGACTTCCGAAAATAATCGCCGCAGTGCTCACTGCGGCGGCGGTCTGTGCCCTGGGTGCCTTCGCCTACCTCGTCTTCTCCACCCAGGCCCGGGCCGTACCGACTTACGACTACATTATTATAGACGGGGACAGCAGGACCTCCGTCAATAACTTCACCGGCACCGCCAGGCAGGCGGTTGCGGCAGCGGGCATCTCCACCGGCGGCGCCGAGCTGGAGGTGAGCCAGGACGGCACCGTTTACACGGTGATAATCCGCCGCAGCCCCGCCGTCACCGTCTTCTGCGACGGGCAGGAGCTGGTGCTCACCGCCTCCGGCACGGTGGCGGACGCCCTGCAGAAGGCCCATATAACCGTTTCGGAAACCGATGAGATATACCCCGCTCCGGACACACCCCTGTCCGACGGGCTGCGGATAACCCTGGTCCGGGTCCGGGTGGAGTACATCTACGACTATGACACCATACCCCACTCCACAACCACCCGGTACACGGACGCCCTGCCCGCCGGCCGGAGCTACCTTTCCGTGGAGGGCCGGGACGGGGTGCTGACTACCGTCACCCGCCTGGTGTACCGCCAGGGTGAGCTCATAAGCCGGGAGGTGGTCAGCACCGGCATAACCACCGAGCCCCAGGAGGAGATAATCCTTGTGGGCACCGGCATTCTGCCGCCGGACCCGGAGCCCGAGCCCGAGCCGGAGCCGGAGCCTGCCCACGCCGTCACCACCCTGCAGCCCGAATCCGTTGTGGACCATACTCTCCGCACGGTCACCGTGGACGAGACCGCCGGCACCATCACCATTGACGGAAAGACCTACAGATACACCAGGGTCCTCTCCATGACCGCCACGGCCTACACCTACGACAAGGAGCGGCCCTGGAACGACACCACCGCCTCCGGCGTGCCGGTGCAGGTGGGCGTTGTGGCCGCAAAGCCCGCCACCCTGCCCCAGGGAACCAAGGTTTACATAACCGGTGTGAAGCACGAGAAGCAGTGGGACTACGTGGTTTCCACCGTCGGGGACAAGCCCGGGTCCGATATAATCGACATCTTTCTTGAGACAGAGGCGGAGTGCTTTGCCTTCGGCCGCTGCCCCGCCACAGTTTACGTTCTGGAGGAACAGGATTGAACTTAACTGACATGAGCGCCCTGCGGCCCCTCATGGAGAAGCACGGCTTCCGCTTTTCCAAGGCTCTGGGCCAGAATTTTCTGATTGCCCCCTGGGTCCCGGAGGACATTGCCGCCGCCTCCGGTGCCGGGGAAGGCATAGGCTGCCTGGAAATCGGCCCCGGGGTGGGCTGCCTTACGAAGGAGCTGTGCCGTAGGGCGGACAAGGTCATCTCCGTGGAGCTGGATGAGCGGCTCCTGCCGGTGCTTGGCGAGACCGTTGGGGAGTTTTCCAACCTGGAGATAGTGCCCGGGGACATTATGGCCCTGGACCTGGAAAGGCTGGTGGGTGAAAAGCTCTCCGGCCTTGAGCCCATTGTGGCGGCGAACCTGCCCTACAACATCACGACCCCGGTCATAACGAAGCTGCTCACCTGCCGCCTCTTCAGAAGCATCACCGTCATGGTGCAGAAGGAGGTGGCGGACCGGATCTGCGCCGGGCCCGGCACCGGCCAGTACGGGGCCTTCACCCTGCTGTGCGACTATTACGCAGGCCGGGAGAAGCTCTTCGCCGTGCCCTCCGCCTGCTTTGAGCCCAGGCCCAAGGTGGACAGCGCCGTGGTGCGTCTTACGCCCCGGCCCTCTCCCCCCTTCCCCTGTGACGAGGCTCTGCTCTTCCGGACGGTCCGGGGCGCCTTCAACCAGCGCCGGAAGACCCTTTCAAACGCCCTGGCCTCCGCCTTTCCGGAGCTGGGCAAGGGCGATATATCCGCCGCCGTGGAAGGTCTGGGCGGGGGTCCCAACCTCCGTGGGGAGGTCCTGAGTCTGGCGGAATTTGCCCGCCTCACGGAGGAAATAGAGAAGCTCATAAAATAAAAAAGCGGAGGATATTCCTCCGCTTTTAATTATAGTCGTTCATGGTCTTGTCCACGCCGTAGAGAATCAGGCTCTCCACAGCGGCGGCGGCCCGGTCGGCTGCCTCCTTCATGCGGACGGCGTCCTCATCGTGGAAGGCGGACAGGACCCAGTCGATGAGCTCATGCTCCGGCTGGCCGATGCCGATTTTTACCCGGGGAAAGCCCTCCCCGCCGCACTTGGCGATAATGTCCTTCAGACCGTTGTGGCCTCCGGCGGAGCCGGAGCGCCGGACCCGGAGCTTGCCCACAGGCAGGCTTATATCGTCGGACACCACGATAACGTGGTCCAGGGGGACCTTATAGAAGCTCATGGCCTCCCGCAGGGCGGTGCCGGAGTCGTTCATATAGGTCTGGGGCTTCATGAGAAGGACCTTCTGCTCCCCCACTCTGGCCTCGCCGGTGAGGGCGTGGAACTTGGCCCGGTCGATTTTGCAGCCCAGGCGGCGGCAGAAGGCGTCGCCGGTGATGAAGCCGGCGTTGTGCCTCGTCTGGGCGTACCTGGCTCCCGGGTTCCCCAGGAAGGCCACTATATACCCGTATTTGCCGGGTCTTGAAAAAAGCATATCAGTCGAAAAGGGCGCTCATGGCTATCTCCGCATAGACCCGCTCGATGGCCTCGCCGAACATGGCGGCCACGGACAGAAACTTGATCTTGTCGGAGCGCTTGGACTCGATCTCGGGAATGGTGTCAAGGAGGACCAGCTCCTTAATGGGGCTGTCGTTGATTCTGGAAATAGCAGAGCCGGAGAGAACGGCGTGGCTGGCGCAGGCGTACACGTCCCGGGCGCCGCCGATCTCGGTGAGGGCCTTGGCGGCACCGCATAGGGAGCCGGCAGTGTCCACCATATCGTCAAAGAGGATGACCTTTTTGCCGGAAACGTCGCCGATGATGTTCATGACCTCGGACTGGTTGGCCCGTTCTCTTCTCTTATCCACGATGGCCAGGTTCATGCCCATCTTATGGGCGAAGTTGCGGCTGCGGGCCACGCTGCCCACGTCCGGGGAGACCACCATGACCTCATCATTGCCCTCGCCGAACATCTTCAGATAATAGGCGGCGAAGAGGGGTGCGCCCACCAGGTTATCCACGGGGATATCGAAGAAGCCCTGGATCTGGGGTGCGTGCAGGTCCATGGTCAGGACTCTGTCGGCACCGGCGCTGGTGAGCAGGTTGGCTACCAGCTTGGCGGAGATAGGATCGTGGCTCTTGGCCTTTCTGTCCTGTCTTGCGTAGCCGAAGTAAGGTATAACGGCGGTGATGCGGCCGGCGGAGGCCCGGCGGCAGGCATCTATCATAACAAGGAGCTCCATAAGATTGTCGTTCACGGGAGCGCAGGTGGACTGGATCAGGAACACGTCCGAGCCACGGACCGTCTCATTCAGTGAAACGGAAACCTCACCGTCGGAGAAGTGGGAAACGTTCATATCCCCCAGGCGTGTGCCCATCTGACGGCTGATATCCTCGGCCAGCTTTCTGTTGGAATTGCCGCAGAAGATCTTTATGTCCTTGCCGTGTGCGATCATTTAATTATCCCCCAACATCTGTATGTAATTGGTGCTTTAATATTATAACAGATTTTCCGCCGGGTAAAAAGAGAAAAAAGAAAATACACGCACAAATTTTTCCGTCTTTTGTACGTGTATTTACAGCATTATGCAAAAACCGGCCTTACAGGGGACACTTTTCAAAGCCCCCGCCCGCCCAGATAAGGTGGCTGCGGAAGCCGCAGGAGCGCAGGAGCTCCAGAGCGGTCTCACAGCCGAAATCCAGCTTATCCCGGCTGTGGCAGTCCGTTGTGACTGTCACGAGACCCCGGCGGCGGGCTATCTCCCGCAGGATCTCACCAGAGGGATATGGCGAGGTGCGCCAGCGCCTTGCCATGGCCCCGGTGTTCACCTCAAAGATGAGGTCCCTTCCCCCCAGCCGGTCCAGAGCACTCCGCCAGGCGGCCCGGTACCATTCCGCCCCGGTGTCCAGGAATGGGTGCTTCTCACCAAACTTGGTTATAAGGTCCAGGTGGCCCACTATGCCGCAGCCGGTTTTCTCATGAATCTGTCCCACGGCGTCGTAATAAGCCTCACAGAGGCTCCGCACCCCGCCGAAGGCGGCAATAGCCCCCTGAAGCTCCTCCGGGGTGTTATCCAGGCAGTAATACTTCCCGTCCCTTTCCAGGCTGTGGACGGAGCCGAT
>JAFPTE010000081.1 GCA_017400415.1 Oscillospiraceae bacterium | reverse complement strand
CGGCCAGACCTACTCCCGGAAGGTGGACTCCTACGTTCTCAATGTGCTGGCAGGCATTGCCCAGTCCGCCGCCAAGATGGCCACGGATATCCGGCTTCTGGCCCACATGAAGGAGTTTGACGAGCCCTTTGAGAAAAACCAGATCGGCTCCTCCGCCATGGCCTATAAGCGGAACCCCATGCGCTGCGAGCGGGTGGTGAGCCTTTCGCGCTACATTATGAACGACGCCAAGAACGCCGCCGATACGGCCGCCGCTCAGTGGCTTGAGCGGACGCTGGACGACTCCGCCAACCGCCGCATCTCCATTCCGGAGGCCTTCCTGGCCTGCGACGCCGTGCTGACCCTCTGCACCAACGTCATAAAGGGCGGCACCGTTTACCCCAAGGTCATGGAAAAGCACCTGATGGAGGAGCTGCCCTTCATCGCCAGCGAGAACATACTTATGGACGCCGTGAAGCGGGGAGGGGACCGGCAGGAGCTCCATGAGGCTATCCGCCTCTACTCCCAGAAGGCCGCCGCCCACGTTAAGCTGGAGGGCGGGGATAACGACCTGCTTCAGAGCCTCATGGCCGATGAGCGCTTCGGCCTTACGGAGGAGAGCGTAAAAGAGGTCCTGGATATACGTAAGTTTGTGGGCTGTGCCCCAAGTCAGACGGAGGCCTTCCTCCGGGATTGGGCAGCGCCTGTGATTGAAAAATACAGCAGTCTTCTCGGCGAGGACGAGGAGATAAGAGTTTGAGGAGGATATTATGCTTACAGCAGTAGTTGGCATCAACTGGGGCGACGAGGGCAAGGGCCGCATGGTGGACCTTCTGAGCCAGAGGTACGACATTGTCATGCGGTACCAGGGCGGCAACAACGCCGGCCACACCGTCATCAACGAGAGAGGCCGGTTTATCCTGAACCTGCTGCCCTCCGGTATCTTCCGTGACGAGACCGTGAACGTAATGGGCCCCGGCATGGTTATCGACCTGGAGCACCTCTACAATGAGGTGGCCGCTATCCGTGAGAAGGGCATCGCCATCACTCCGGAGCACCTGGTCATCTCCGACAGAGCCACCATCTGCATGCCCTATCATAAAATGATGGATATTCTGGAGGAGGAGCGGCTGGCTGACAAGAAGTTCGGTTCCACCCGCCGGGGCATTGCTCCCGTGTACGCCGATAAGTACATGAAGAAGACCCTCCGCATGGGCGACCTGCTCCATCCCGAGGCTCTCCGTGAGAAGCTGGGGGACATCGTCCAGTGGAAAAACCTCACTGTTGTCGGCGGCTACGGCCATGAGCCCGTGAATGCCGATGAGATGTATGACTGGCTCATGAAGTACGGCATGCCCTTCGTGCCCTATGTGAAGAACGTCACCGAGTATCTGACCCGGGCCGTGAAGGAGGGCAGGAACCTGATGTTCGAGGCCCAGCTGGGCGCCCTCCGTGACATTGACTTCGGTATTTACCCCTATACGTCCTCCTCCTCCAATATCGCAGCCTACGCCCCCATCGGCGCCGGCATCCCCGCCCAGAAGCTCACCAACGTGGTGGGCATCATGAAGGCCTATTCCAGCTGCGTGGGCGAGGGCCCCTTCACCTGCGAGCTCTTCGGCCAGGAGGGCGACCGGCTCCGGGAGGCCGGCGGCGAGTACGGCGCAGCCACCGGCAGACCCCGCAGAGTGGGCGGCTTTGACGTGGTGGCCTCCCGCTACGGCGTCATGGTCCAGGGGGCAACGGAAATTGCCCTGACCAAGCTGGACGTGCTTTCTTACCTTGACAGAATCCACGTGTGCGTCCGTTACAGCGTAGACGGCGTGGAGACCGATAATTTCCCCTCCGGCATCGAGCTGGACAAGGCCAAGCCGGTATATGAGTACCTGCCCGGCTGGAAGAGCGATATCTCCGCCTGCCGCAGCTTCCGGGAGCTGCCCAGGGAGGCACAGGCCTACATCCGCTTCATAGCAGAGAAGGTGGGCTGCAACATTAAATATGTCTCCGTCGGCCCCGACAGAGATGAATACTTTGAGTGCGAGGTAAAGCCAATGGAAAAACGTGAACAGCTCTACGAGGGCAAGGCCAAGAAGGTCTTTGCCACTGACGACCCCAACCTGTGCATCGTCTCCTATAAGGACGACGCCACCGCCTTCAACGGCGCCAAGAAGGGCACCATCGCCGGTAAGGGCATCGTCAACAACCGCATGTCCAATCTGGTCATGCAGATGCTGGAGAAGAACGGCGTCCCCACCCACTTCGTGGAGGAGCTCAATGACCGTGAGACCCTGGTCCGCAAGGTTCAGATTGTCCCCCTGGAGGTCATTGTCCGCAACATCTCCGCCGGCCACTTCGCCTCCAACTACGGCGTAGCCGAGGGCATCGTCTTCGATGAGCCCACCGTGGAATTCTCCCTGAAGAGCGACCACCTGGATGACCCCCTGCTGAACGAGTACCACGCCAGGGCCCTGAAGATCGCCACCAAGGAGGAGATTGAGACCATCAAGAGCCTTGCCTTCAAGGTAAACGACCTCTTAAAGGCCTTCATGCTGAAGCTGGGCGTCACCCTGGTGGACTTCAAGATCGAGTTCGGCCGCACTCCCGAGGGCCAGATCATCCTGGCCGACGAGATAAGCCCCGACACCTGCCGCTTCTGGGACGTGAAGACCGGCGAGAAGCTGGATAAGGACCGCTTCCGCAGGGACATGGGCGGAGTAGTCGAGGCCTATGAGGAGATCATGCGCCGCCTGACCGCCGAATAAGACATAAAAAGAGCGATTCGGATGAATCGCTCTTTTCTTGTGTACTTTTTACTTTCCCGTGCTGCCGAAGCCGCCGGCGCCCCGCTCCGTCTCGGAAAGTGCCTCTTCCTCCACGTACTCTGCCATTGCCACGGGCATGATTACAAGCTGGGCTATGCGCTGGCCGTTTTCCACATTTACGGGCAGGGGGGCGTGGTTGTGGAGAGCCACCATTATTTCGCCCCGGTAATCAGAATCTATCACGCCAACCTTGTTGGCGGGGGCCAGGCCCTGCTTGGAGGCAAGGCCGCTGCGGGCGAAGACGAAGCCGCCGTAGCCCTCCGGAATCTCACAGGAGAGGCCGGTATGTACGAAAACCGTCTCGCCGGGGTAGACGGTCAAGGGCTCCTCCAGAAGGGCGCACAGGTCGGCGCCTGCTGCGGAGGCGGTGGACCGGCGGGGGAGTACGGCGCCGGGGTGGAGCTTCCTGATTTTAACTGTAAGCTTCATGGCTTTTCCTCAGATGTTGTTTATATATCCGGCGGCTCCGTTGGCGGCAATGGCGCCGTCGGAAGCGGCGGTGATGAGCTGGCGGAGAGTTTTCCGGCGGGTGTCACCGGCGGCGAATACCCCGGGGGTGCGGGTGCGGCACTCCTCGTCGGTGATGATGTAGCCGCCCTCATCCAGGTCGCAGAGGGAGGCGAAGGGGGCGTTTTTGGGAATCATGCCGATG
>JAFPTE010000080.1 GCA_017400415.1 Oscillospiraceae bacterium | reverse complement strand
TGACCATATCCGGTCTGGCGCCCCGCCTGCGGTAGGCCAGGAGGCCGTTTACCGCCGCCTCTCTGGCGCTCAGCGGCATAGGGGGTGCCCTCTCAGATAGTCGGCGGCGGACATTCTCTTGCCGCCGGGGGCCTGGAGCTCGGTTATGAGCACGTCCCCATCCCCGCAGGAGACCCGGAGGCCCTTTCTGACCTGCTCCATGGTGCCCGCAGGTCTTCCGCTGGCCTCCCAGGGCTCCGCCCTGTAAATCTTCATCTTCAGGCCGCCCACGTCGCAGGAGGCGATGGGCCAGGGGTCCATGCCCCGGATTTTGCACAGAACGGCCCGCTGTCCCTTTGTCCAGTCTATCTCCGCCAGCTCCTTTGTAAGAGGCGGGGCGAAGGTGGCCATCTCGTTATTCTGGGGGGTGCTGGCGGCGGTGCCGTCCTTAATGGACCTTACCGTATCGCACAGAAGCGCCGCACCCATGGGCGCCAGCCGCTCAAAAAGCTCTCCGGCGGTCTCCCCGGGCAGGATGTCCGTGCCACGGATGGCGATAATATCCCCAGCGTCCAGCTCCTTTGTCATGTACATGGCGGTGACGCCGGTCCGCTCCTCCCCGTTTATGACGGCCCACTGGATAGGGGCCGCCCCACGGTATTTGGGCAGCAGGGAGCCGTGAATGTTGACGGCGCCGTATTTCGGCCAGGCGAGTATATCCTCCGGCAGTATCCTGCCGTAGGCAACGACGACTATAAGCTCCGGGTCCAGCTCCCGGATAATGGACATGGCGGTGCCGTCCCGCATTTTTGCAGGCTGGAAAACCGGAGTGCCGTGCTCCTCCGCCAGGAGCTTCACCGGGGGCTTTTCCAGTATCTGCTTCCGTCCCACGGGCTTGTCCGGCTGGGTGAAAACGCCGACGATTTCGGCGAAGTCCAGCTCATAGAGGGCAGCCAGACTGCAGGCGGCAAAGTCCGGGGTGCCCATAAACAGGATTCTCAATTTTCCTTCTCCCGCTGCTTATTTCTGTACTCCTCCAGCTCCTCATCGGAGAGGATTCTGGTGGCCAGCTCCGTGAACAGATGGCCGTCCAGGTGGTCTATCTCGTGGCAGAAGCACCGGGCGGTGAGCTCCTCCCCCTCCACCTCGAAGGTTTTACCGAAGCGGTCCTGGGCCCGTACCCGGACGTGATAGGGCCGCTCCACCAGGCCGTAGACCCCGGGCACGGAAAGGCAGCCCTCCGGGTCGGTCTGGGTGCCGTCCCGCTCGATTATCTCCGGGTTCACAAGCTCGATTATCTGCTCCTCGTCGGAGAGCTCCTCCTTCAGGGTGTCCATAACCAGAACCACCCGGCGGAGAACGCCCACCTGAGGGGCCGCCAGACCCACGCCGCCGGCGTTCAGCAGGGTATCCCGCATGTCGTCGATGAGCTCATGGAGCCTGGGGTTGAATTCTGTAACGGGGCGGCTCTTCTTAAGGAGCAGAGCGTCCCCCTCTTCTCTGATTTTGCGAATGGCCATTATTATCTCCTATCTTATTCCGGGGGCTCCGAATCGGCGAACACCGCCAGGCCCCGGTACTTTTTATCCTTGGAAAACTCGGTTATCACGTAGCTCACCCGGTCCCGGACCCTCCGGCTGTTGGCGCCCGCCAGAGTGAGCCTGTATCTGTAGCGGTTATTGACCTTGGCAACCCCGGCAGGAGCCGGGCCCAGTATCCGCAGCCCGTCCTCCGGGCCGAAGTAGCTTCGGAGGGCCTCCAGAAGCCCCAGACAGCCCTTCAGCACCAGGTTTTCATCGCCGCCGGACACGGTAACCGCCAGAAGGTCGCAGAAGGGCGGCGCCTCCATAAGCCGGCGCAGCTCAATCTCCCGCTGGTAAAAGCCCGGGTAATCCTGCCTTGCGGCCAGGGTTATGAGCTCATTTTCCGGAGTATAGGTCTGAATTACCGCCCGGCCGGCCTTTCTGCCCCTGCCGGAGCGGCCAACCACCTGGGTGATGAGGGAGAAGGCCCGCTCACCGGAGCGGTAATCCCCGGCGTATATGGCCCTGTCGGCGCTGAGGACCCCCACCAGGGTGACGTTTTCAAAGTCCAGCCCCTTGGTGACCATCTGGGTGCCGATGAGAAAGGGCACTCTCTTTGTGCGGAAGGTCTCCAGAATCTTTTCGTGGGAGCCGATGCGGGAAACCGTATCGGCGTCCATCCGCAGGACCTTTGCCTCCGGGAAAAGGCCCAGAAGCTCCTCCTCCGCCTTCTGAGTGCCGGCGCCTACGAACTTGAGCCTGCCGCCGCAGTCCGGGCAGTCCCTGGGGACCGGGACGGAGAAGCCGCAGTAGTGGCACCGGAGGCGCCTGTCCACAGAGTGATAAGTCAGGCTCACGGAGCAGTTGGGGCACTGGAAGGTGTAGCCGCACTCTCCGCACAGCACGCAGGAGGAGGCCCCCCGGTGGTTCAGAAACAGAATGGTCTGCTCCCCGCTGCGAAGGTTTTCCTCCATCTCACGGCGCAGAACGGCGCTGTAAAGGCCTCCGTTGCCGCTTCTGAGCTCCGAGCGCATGTTGGCGATGATGACCCGGGGCAGCGGCCGCTCATTATAGCGGGTAGTGAGCTCAAAATAGCTGTATTTTCCGCTTTTTGCGGCGTACATGCTCTCAACGGAGGGGGTGGCGGAGCCCAGGACAAGAAGTCCCCGGGACTTTGCCACGATATATTTTGCCACGTCTCTTGTGGAGTAACGGGGCGCATTTTCGGATTTATAGGTGTGCTCCTGCTCCTCGTCGATGACGATGAGCCCCACGTCAGCGAGAGGCGCAAAAACTGCGGAGCGGGTGCCCACAACCACGGACACCTGCCCGGCCTTGATGCGCTTCCACTGCCGGAGCCTGTCCCGGGGGGACAGGGACGAGTGCATGACGGCGACCCGGGAGCCGAAGTGGGCCATGAAGATATTCAGAAACTGGGGTGTCAGCCCGATTTCCGGCACCAGGACCATGGCTGTTCTGCCACGATTCACGGCCTCATGGGCAAGACTCACGTAGACGGCGGTCTTGCCGCTGCCTGTGACGCCGTACAGCAGGGCGGCGGCCGGGTCCGGGGAGTTCATAAGAGACGCCAGGCCCTCGAAGGAGCGCTGCTGCTCGGCGTTCAGAACTATCCTATCCGCCGTCGGCTCCCGGTCCTCCTCCGGCTCCAGGGCCAGCTCCCGGGTCTCGATTTCTATTATCCCCTGCTTCCGCAGGGCAGTCAGGGAGGCCGTGGGGGCCCCGGTGAACTCCGTCAGGTCGGCGCAGGGTGCCTCCCCCAGTGAGCAGAGCACCCGAAGAAGCTCCGACTGATGGGGAGCCTTGGCCCGCTTCTGCTCAGCCAGAGCGGCGGCGTCCTCTGCCGGAACGGCAAGGATCGCATACCTGGCGGTACGCTCCCCTACCCGCCTGCGGCCGGAGGTGTCAAACCACATGCCCGCAGGCAGCATGGCCCGGACGGCGTCATAGACCGTGCAGAAAAACCGGTCCCGCATGAAAAGGGCCAGCTGCAGCTGGTCCGCCGTGAGAGGCGGCTCCTTATCCAGAACAGAGTCCACGGTCTTGAGCTTTTCCGTCTCCCCTTCTGCGCTCCGGACCTCCAGAACGATGCCCTCACTGCGCTTGTTGGCCCTGCCGAAGGGCACAGTGACTCTGGCGCCGGGAACGCAGGTATCCCTGAGCTCCTCCGGCACCAGGTAGGAGTAGGGCTTGTCTATGGCGTAGGTGGCAGCGGCCACGGCGATGCGGGCAGCCCTTCTCTCCTCCAAGGTCTTGTTACTCTCCCTTGTTCATGTAGGCGGTGACCTTGCCGGCGGCGATGTCACGGACCGCCAGGGTCACGGGATTGATGTCCAGATGGGTGCCGTTCTCCTCCGCCTCGGCGGAGATTTCACGGGCACGCTTGGCGATGACGTTCACCAGCATGTAACGGCTGTCCACATATTTGAGCAGTTCAGGTACGGTAGGATAAAGCAGCATTTTTATAACTTCCTTTCGGTTATCTTCTGTGTGTTGCTCTCCGCATGATGCGGAGTATCTCGTCTGCGGCCTCTTCCACGTTGTCGTTGACCACATTGTAATCGTAATTGGGAGCCAGCTTCATCTCGCTGGCGGCCCGCTCCAGGCGGCTTCTGATTTTCTCGTCGGACTCGGTGCCCCGGCCCCGGAGCCGGCGCTCCAGCTCCTCCAGGCTGGGAGGCAGCAGGAAGATGCTGACGGCCTCAGGTGCCTTGCGCTTCACCTGCTCGGCGCCCTGGACCTCAATATCCAGCACCACGTCGTTGCCCTCCCGAAGCTTCTCCTCCACGGGGGCCTTGGGGGTGCCGTAATAGTTGCCCACGTACTGGGCGTGCTCCAGAAGCAGGCCGCCCTCGATCATCTTCTCGAACTCTTCCTTGGTGACGAAGTAGTAATCCACCCCGTCCTTCTCTCCCTCTCTGGGGCCACGGGTGGTGGCGGAGACTGAGAAGAACATTCTGGTCCTGCGGGCGAAGACCTCTCTGAGCACCGTGCTCTTGCCGGAGCCGGAGGGCCCGGAGACGATGAACAGCTTACCCGGCTTCCTCTTCCTCATTTTCTTCCTCCTTGGTGAGTTTATCGTCCTTGCCTGTCAGTCTTGCGGTAACGGTCTCCGGCTGGAGGGCGGAAAGGATAACGTGGCCGGAGTCACAGATTATAACGGCTCTGGTGCGGCGGCCGTAGGTGGCGTCCACCAGGTCGCCCCGGTCCCGGGTGTCGGAGATTATGCGCTTTACGGGGGCGCTCTCCGGGCTGATGACAGCCACGATCCGGGCGGAATTCACCATGTTGCCGAAGCCGATGTTTATAAGCTTCACTCTGTCACCTCATTCGATGTTCTGGACCTGCTCACGGATCTTCTCGATTTCGCCCTTGACGGTGACCACCTTCCGGGTGATATCGATATCGGAGCATTTGGAGCCGATGGTATTGGCCTCCCGGTTGAACTCCTGGATAAGGAAGTCCAGCTTCCTGCCCACGGGCTCTGCCGACTTCATCATAAGCCGCAGCTGGGAGATGTGGCTGAGAAGCCGCACGGTCTCCTCCGCCACGGCGGTCTTGTCGGCGTAGATGGCGGCCTCCTGCAGAATTCTCTGCTCGTCCACCCCGGCGGTTGAAAGGACCTCGTTCATGCGCCTTGTGAGCTTTTCCCGGTACTCCTTCACGGTCTCCGGGCTCCGCTCCTCGATTTCATGGGTCAGGGACTCGATAAGGTCCGCTCTGCTCAGAACGTCGTCTCTGAGCTTCTCGCCCTCTCTTGTGCGCATGGCGTCAAAGTCCTGAAGTGCTCTTTCCAGTATCTCGGAGATGTCCCTGCCCAGGGCCTCCACGTCCGCCTCCTGTCTCGTGACGAACAGCACGTCCTGCATCTTTGCCAGGTCCACGGCGGTCAGGGTGTTCTGAACGCCGAAGCGCTCCGAAAGGGTCCTGACGGCGGCTGCGTAGGCCTCCGCCACAGGCTCGTTCACGCTGACGGTGATGCCGTCCGCCTCCGAGGCGTCAATGGTTACGTAAACGTCCACCTTGCCCCGGGATATGGCCTTCTGCACCTGGGCCTTTATGCCGTCCTCCAGGACGGTGTAGACCCGGGGGATGTGGATGGACACATCCAGGAAGCGGTTGTTGACGCTTCTCAGCTCCACCGTGATATTGAGCTTCCCCGAGACGCCCTTGGCACAGCCATAGCCCGTCATGCTCTTTATCATTTGTTTCTTCCTCCCGAAAATATCAATCTCAGCTCTGTCAGCAGGGCCGGCAGAGCATATTGGCGCACATTACCGCCGTGCATATGCTGCACATATCGCCGCCTCCGGCCACCGGGGCGGAGCGGGTGTAGCGGTAGGGATACCCGGCCCGGTTCACGCTGTTGTAGGCCTGGACGTACTCCGGGTTTCCGGGCTCCATGGTGTAGGCGGTCTGGAAAAGGCCTGCGGCCTCATCCAGCCAGCCCCGCTTGTAGTAAATCATGCCCATCAGGTAATTCCACTGGGCACCTCTGTCCGCCATGGAATCAAGCATGGCCTCCGCCCTCTCCAGGTCGCCGGCGGCGATGGCGGAGCGGATTGCGGCGTACATGCCTGCATTGGTATCCGTATAGGTGTTATAGGAGCTGTGAGAGGCGGACTGACCGTAGGAGGCGCCGGCATGGCCGGAGGCGCCGCTCTGGCGGAGCTTCTGGGCCATGTCATAGGCCTCGTTTATGGTCTTCATCTTCTCCTCTGCCAGGTCCGCCAGGGGATTGTCGTGGTAGTTGTCCGGGTGGTACTTCCGGACCAGCTCACGGTAGGCCTTTTTCAGCTCCGCATCGCTGCAGTCCGGCGAGACGCCCAGAACAGCATAGGGGTCGTTCATTGCCCTTCTCCCATCCGGTAATTATCCTTGTCCCGGGGCCCCCGTCCGTCCGGCTTCCAGGTCCCGGTGAGGACCCTTTCGCACATGTCCGGCAGCCCCAGGTATATTATGTTGCCCAAAACTCCGGAGAACCAGCTCTCCTCCAGAAGTTCAAAGTCCGCAGCCAGCACCGCCAGGGACCCCTGCAGGGTCCTTCGGAGACCGTCACGGGCCTCGTCCGTCAGGCGGCCGTCCCCAATGCCGAAGCGCATTGCGACCGGGTTATAGCGGCCCGCTTCTGCGTCCCGGGCCAGGTCGTCCGCCCCATCCGCAATGTAGATGATGCGGCCGGTGTGATACAGTATCTGTGAAATAATCCTGTCCTCGGAGGCCGCCGCCAGCAGGGACGCAAAGGCGTCGGCAGCCCGGTCAAGGCTCTTCTCGCCCTGTTTCTCCATTTCCGCCAGCTGCGAGAGCTTTTCGGAGACGGTTTCATAGTAGCCGCTCTCCGCCTCCCGGGCTCTTCGGAGGGCGCCGGAGAGCACGGCCAGGACGCCGGCGGCGCCCAGGCGCTTTCCCGCTTTCTCGTCGGCCCTGTCGTCCTCCGCCTTTTTGCAGGCCAGGATAAGGCTCTGTGCCGCCGCTTTTTTAAGCTCCGGGGAGGACTCCGCCACGCACCGGCCCTTTACGGGGGCCACGGGACACCGGCGGATTTTCAGCTCCGGCGCCCGGGAGCTTCTGTAAAGCAGCATATAGAGAAAGACGAAATCGTAGCTCAGTATCATTCTTGCGGCGGGGCCGCAGGACCTGCCCAACTCATGGCAAACGCCGCAGTAGGCAGCCCGGAAGCGCTGGAAGTCCTTGATGGTCAGCTCCGGCAGCAGAGGGCGTACGTAGCCGAACATCAGCCCGCCGCTCCCCCGGTGCCCGAATTGTTCTCATCCCAGATGACGCTGGGCATGGCGGGAGACTGGGTCTGGGGCTCCGTCCCTGCCACGTACACCGCCACGGTTACCCGGTAATCCTCGCCCACGGCGTCCACATCCAGGAAGCCCAGAGGATAGACCTTTGCGGAGACTGTGGTGACGCCGGTGACGCTGCCGGCAGAGGACAGGTCCGCAATGACCATAACGTCGCTGCCGGTTATCTCGGCTATGCTGGCCTGGGGACCCCGGAGGGTGACCACCAGGCTCTCAGTGATGGGCCGGGCCACATAGCCCTCGGAAACGTTGCTGCACTCGATATTGCTGACCGAGACGCTGGTGGTGGTGATATCGCTGGAGAAGCTCAGCCGGACCTTTGCCACGGCGCTGCCTGTGAGGTTCGTAACGTCATTGGGCAGCTGGATGGGGAAGCTGAGGGTATCGTTCACGGTGACCTTTGTGGTGTCGATGGTGCCCACGTTCAGGGAATTGATGCCGTCCAGGATCTCCGGGTCGCCGGAGATAGTCACATAGGCGGGCTCGATTATGCGGGTGGTGTTGCCGTCGTTGGTGGCGTGGCCGTGGATAAGGGTGACCGTGAGGGGTACGTCCTTGATCTTGCTGACCTTCAGGGTGACCACCACGGTGTTCTGGCTGAGAGTAAGGTTATCCTTGCTCATCTCGTTGCCCTCCCGGTCAATGAGGGTTATCTCGGACTCCTGGCTGGTGGTCTTGGTGTACTCTGTCCGGGAGATGCCCACCTTTGCGTAGGCCACCTGGCTCACGACGGCCCTGGACCCGGAGACCTGGATGGTGTCCGAAGAGAAGGACACGCCCTCGCTCCGGAAGCCCTCCGCAATGGTGCCGTCATAGGTTCCCTGCACCGGGATCCGGGCGGTTATGCGCTCCTCGATGTCCACGGTGACGGAGGTGTTGCTGGCGCTGTCGATGGTTATGGTGGCGCCGGTAACGTTCTCCCCGCTGTCCACATAGCTGAGCTTGTAGGGCAGCATGTAGCTGCCGGCGCTGCCGCCCCGCTGGGTGATGATGGTGGAGACGTCCACCACGGCAACAATGCTCTCCTTCCGGAGGCTGCTCAGATTGTACCACCGGCCGGAGAAGGTCACGTCCACGGTGCCCGGGGAGGTGTTCGTAAGGATAAGGTCATTATCCGTCAGCATCCTGTCGCCGGAGAGGCGGATGGGGATATCGTACACCGTGGTGGTCATCTGGGGGTTTTCCACGAAGGTGATATACGCCCAGAGAGCCACGGAGGCGATGATTGCGATTATGATATACAGTACCCTTGTGCCTGTAGAGGTGCCCTCATGCTTTTTCTTCTTCTGAACTGCAGCCATCTCTTACCTCCCGGAGCCTGTCAGGCTTCTTATGCCGCTGAAAAAGCCCTTCTTCTGCTTGTCGTCGGGCAGGAGCTCCGCCCGGATGAGCTTCTCCAGGGTTTCGGGGGCCACGCCCCGCTTCAGCATGCCCTCGATGGCCACGGAGATATCGCCGGTCTCCTCCGAGACTATGACCACCACGGCGTCAGACCGCTCGCTCATGCCGATGCCGGCTCTGTGGCGCATGCCCAGGGAGCGGCTTATGTTGTTGTTGCCGGAGAGGGGCAGCATGCAGGCGGCGCCGGCAATGCGCCCGTCACGGATTATTACTGCACCGTCGTGGAGGGGGGCCTTGTTGTAGAAGATGTTCTTCAGAAGCTCCACCACCGGGGCGGCGTCCACGATGGTGCCGGTTTTTATATAGGCGTCCAGGTTCACGCTGCGCTCAAAGACTATGAGGGCGCCGGTGCGGCTCTCGGACATATCCGTGCAGGCCAGGACGGTCTGGGTGATGGCGGAATCCAGGTCCTGGTTGTTCTGGCGGCCGCCCATGAAGTCGGTGAGCTTGGAGTTGCCCATCTGCTCCAGAATGCGGCGGATCTCCGGCTGGAACAGGATTACCAGGATGAAGATGCCCAGCTCGAAAATCCTGTTCAGCAGATAGCTCAGCACGGAAAGGTGCATAACGTACGCCAGCAGCATGGCCACCAGCAGGATCATTATTCCCTTGATGACGTTGGCTGAGTTGGTCTTCTGCACAAAGGTCAGCAGCTTATAGATTAGGAAGGCCACAATGGCCATGTCGAGCACATCCCAGACCGTGACGATCTGAGCAGAGTTCTGTATATAGTACCAGGCTGTACCCAGCCATTCCTGAACTCGGTCCATGGTATCCTCCAAAGGGCGGGAGCACATAATGCCGCCATTATTAATCAATATATTATAGCATATACAGCCCCCTCTGCGCAAGTTCAGAAGGGCAAATATTTAAATATATTTCACAATCCTGCCTCATCCCGCACGGTCCACACAAGGCGGCTTACCTCATCGGGTCTGTTGAAGGCGGAAAAGCTCAGGCGCACCGTTCCTGCGGGGAAGGTGCCCAGGCTTTTGTGGGCCAGAGGGGCGCAGTGGAGCCCTGCCCGGAGGGCAAAGCCCCTCCTGCCCAGCCTCTCTGCCAGCTCCTCCGGGTCCCGGCCGGAGAGGTTGAAGCTTAAAACTCCCCCCTGGCTTTCCCCGGTTTTGTCACGGTAAACCTCCGCTCCCGGTATGCTCTCAAGTCCACGGGCTGCCAGGCTCACAAGCTCCCGCTCCAGCCCGGCAATCCTCCCCTCCCGGCCCCGGACCCAGTCCAGGGCGGCGGAGAGGCCCGCTATGCCGGCGGTATTGTGGGTCCCGGCCTCCAGCCGGTCCGGCAGGAAGTCCGGCATCTCCGGAAGGGCGGAGTCGGAGCCGGTGCCGCCGTACAGTACCGGCTGCGCCCCGGCGCCCACTATGAGCAGGCCCGTGCCCTGGGGGCCGTAAAGGCCCTTATGTCCCGGCATGGCCACAAAGGCCGCCCCAAGCCTTTCCCAGTCGATTTCCATTGTGCCGGCGGCCTGGGAGGCGTCCACCGCCAGGGGCACTCCCCGCTCACGGCAGAGGGCGGCTATCTCATACACCGGCAGCACATAGCCGGACACGTTGGAGACCATGTTCACAAAGCAGGCCCTGGCCCCCTTATCCAGCTCCCGCCGGAAGGACTCCGCCGTCTCCTCCGGGCAGAAGGCCCGGTCCCGGGCAACGGCGATATTGGCTCCGGCGGCGGTCAGGGGCCGCAGGACCGCATTGTGCTCCCAGGCGGATATCACCACCCGGTCCCCCCGCTCCGCCAGACTCCGGACAGCAATATTCAGCCCATGGGTGGCGTTGAAGGTAAAAATCACGTTCTCGGGGCCCGGCGCCGAGAACATGGCCGCCGCCTTTTTCCGGCAGTTATACACCGCCTCGGCGGCCTCCATGGCGTACCTGTGGCCGCCCCGGCCAGGGCTTCCCAGGCTTTTCATGGCCCGGAGGACAGCCTCTGCAACCTGGGGCGGCTTCTGCAGAGTTGTGGCGGCGGCGTCAAAATAGATCACGGCCTGACCTCCCGGTACCCGTCCGCAGCCTCGAGGAAGATTTTTCTGGGCCCCAGGCCCTGCTTCCCCAGCAGAGCCAGGGCGTCCTCAAGCCTGCCCCGCAGGAGCTTTACGGAGTAGCCGCAGCCGGAGGCGGCTATGGCCCCCGGCGTTTTTATCACCGCCCCACGGAAGCCGGCGGCGGAAAGGACCTCCCGGGCCCGCTGAGCATAGGTCAGGGACCGGCAGGTCAGAATATAATAAGGCATAAAAATATCCTCCCGGTAAGGATTACGGTCCCCAAACGGGGACCGTAACATTCTATGACGGGAGGTACATAATATTTCTTCAGTTCAGAAGCACCACGGCGTGGGCCGCAATGCCCTCCAGGGTGCCGGTAAAGCCCAGGCCCTCTTCCGTGGTGGCCTTGACGCTGATCCGGTCCACGTCCACCCCCAGACGGTCTGCCAGGGTCCGGCGCATATCCTGTATGTAGGGCGCCAGCTTCGGCTTCTGGGCTATGACGGTTATATCGGCGTTGCCCAGGGCGTAGCCCCGGGAGCGTATGAGCTCGTTGACTCGTTCCAGCAGCACCATGCTGTCGGCCCCCTCGTAAGCCGGGTCCTTATCCGGGAACAGGTGGCCTATATCGCCAAGGGCGGCGGCGCCCAGCATGGCGTCCATCAGTGCGTGGGCGGCCACGTCGGCGTCGGAGTGGCCCAGAAGGCCCAGAGGCGAGGGCACCTCCACCCCGCAGATAACGCAGCGGCGGCCCTCCACCAGCCGGTGGACATCATATCCGTGGCCGATTCTCATTGACCGTCCTCCTTCAGAAAGGCCTCCGCCACCAGAAGGTCCGTGGGAGTGGTGATTTTCAGGTTCCGGGGGCTGCCCTCGATCAGATACACGGTGCCGCCGATGGCCTCCACGGCCCCGGTCTCGTCGGTGTACTCCTTCCCCTTGGCCCTGGCGGACTCCAGGGCGGCCAGGATTATCTCCCGGCGGAAGACCTGGGGGGTCTGCACAAGCCGCAGGCTCTCCCGGTCCGGAGCGGCGCCGGCCACCCCGTCCTTCACGCTCTTCACCGTGTCCGTGACCTTCACGGCAGGGGCGGCGGCGGAATACTTGGTGGCCTTGATTATGGCCTGACGGATAATCTCCTCCGTCACCAGGGGCCGGGCCCCGTCATGGATGGCCACCAGGGCGGACTCCCTGGGCATGGCCGCCAGACCGGCCATAACGGACTTCTGCCTGGTGTCGCCCCCCGACACGACCGCCCGGACCTTGGTCATGCCGCTTTCAGAGCAGAGATCGGAAATCTTCTCCAGGCTGTCGGGCCTTGTGACTATAATTATATTATCGATATTCTCACAGCTCTGAAAGGCCTCCACGGTCCGCAGAATGACCGGCTTCCCGCCCAGGGTGCAGAAGAGCTTGTCCTCCCCGCCCATACGGCTGGAGGTGCCTCCGGCGGCGATGACGGCGGTGCAGCTGGGAGTAAGGTCCTTTCTTATGCTCGGCTTTTTAAAAAGTCCCATAATCTCACGTCCCCTCAGGATTTCTCCTTACAGTATAAACCGTTTGGGCCTTTTGTGCAACAAAAAAATTCCGCCGGAAGCTTTTGCTTCCGGCGGAAAAGAATTTTACTCAGCGTCTGCAGGGGGATTCTCGGTATCGTAGACCACCTGCTCGGCACCCTCCTCAGCCTCGGGGGCCTTGGGAGCCTCTGCCTCAGCAGCGGCACGGATGGACAGGGAGACCTTCTTGTTCTCCTCGTCAATAGCGGTGATCTTGGCCTCAACGGTCTGACCCTCGGAGAGGACCTCTTCGGGCTTGCCGATGCGGCGGTTGGCGATCTGGGAGATGTGGATAAGGCCGTCCACACCGGGGACGATCTCGGCAAAGGCGCCGAAGGTCATGAGCTTGACAATCTTGACCTCAGCAATATCGCCCACGCTGTACTTATCGGTGAAGACCTTCCAGGGGTTCTGGTTGGGGTCTCTGTGGCCCAGGGAGATCTTGCGGGTCTCCTTATCGAAGCTGATGACATAGACATCCAGCTCGTCGCCCACGGAGACGACCTCGGAGGGCTGATGGATGCGGCTCCAGCTGAGCTCGGAAACATGGACCATGCCGTCCACGCCGCCGATATCCACGAATGCGCCGTAGGAGGTGAGGCTCTTCACAACGCCGTTGTAGTGCTTGCCGACCTCAATCTCCTCCCAGATTTTCTGGGCCTTGGCACGGCGCTCTTCATACTGCACGTCTCTGATGGAGCCCACGACACGGCGGCGGGGCTGGTTGACCTCACGGATGCGGAGCTTGACCTTCTGCTTGAGCAGCTCAGCCATGGAAGCATCCTTGGGCAGGCCGGACTGGCTGGCGGGGACGAACACACGGACGCCCTTCACCATAACGATGACGCCGCCCTTGTTCTCCTCAACAACGGTACCCTCAACGATGGCTCTCTCATTTCTGGCCTCGGTGATGGTGTCCCATGCCTTGTTGGCGTCCAGACGCTTCTTGGACAGCATAACGGTGCCCTCAACATCGTTCACGCGGGTAACAAAGGCCTCGATCTCATCGCCGACCTTGAAGAGCTCAGCGACGTTGGCGTTGGGCTCATCGGTAAGCTCGGAAATAGGAATATATCCGGATTGCTTCGTGCCGAGATCTACCGACACTTCGGTCGGGGTGATCGAGGCAATAATGCCCGAAACCTTCTCTCCCGTATGTAAAGTTTTGATGGAACGCTCAAGCATTTCCTCGAATGAAGCCTCAGCGGCTTCGGTGTTTTCCGTCCCGTTGACGGACTTGATCTCGTCACTCATTTTCCTGATGACCTCCTTAATTATCCACTCCGGTGTGGACGCTCCGGCCGTGACGCCGATACGGCTCTTCCCCCTGAGCTCCGCAGTGTCCAGCTCGTCCCCGTTCTCTATGAAGAGAACCTTGGGACAAGCCTCCGCTGCCAGGGCCGCCAGGTTCCGGCTGTTGGCGCTGTGCCTGCCTCCAATCACCACGAAAGCATCGCATTGGGCCGCCAGAACGGCCGCCTCCCGCTGTCTTTCTGAAGTGGCTTCGCATATTGTATCAAATATTTCGCAGTTTGTACACTGTTTTTTTATAATTTTTATGACATTTTCAAAATTTTCTCTCCGGCAGGTGGTCTGGGAGAGCAGTGAAACGGCCTCATGGGCACCCAGCTTCCCCTCGGAGAAGAGCTTTTCCGCCTCCTGGGGGCTGCGGACCACCAGAACTCCCGGTCTGCCGTCCGTCATGGCCTCCACCTCCGGGTGGTCGGGCTCACCCACTATAACGATTCTGCGGCCCCTGTCCCGCTCCCTGTCCAGGAGTGTGCGGACCCTTTTCACCATGGGGCAGGTGGCGTCCACCGCCTGAAGCTGCAGGGCCTCCAGCTCCTTATACACCCGGTCCGGCACGCCGTGGCTGCGGATGATGACGGCGGCGCCCTCCGGGGCATCCGCCGGGCTTTCCACGGTCTCAACGCCCAGGCTCCGGAGCCTTTCGGTCACGTCGTTATTGTGGATAAGCTGGCCCAGGGTGCAGACCCTGCCGCCCTTTTCCGCCTGGGCCCGGGCCATTTCCACCGCCCGGCGGACGCCGAAGCAGAACCCGGCGCTCTTTGCCAGGATTATCTCCGGCCCTGTCATAGCTTCTTCAGAATGATGCCCTTGACGGCGGCCACGCTCTCATCCAGGGTCATATAGCTGCAGTCCACGATAACGCTGTCCTCCGCAGGCTTCAGGGGCGCAATCTCCCGGGTGCTGTCCGCCAGGTCCCGGGCCTTTATGTCCCGCAGGACCTCTTCAAAGGTGATATCAATACTCTTTGCCTGAAAGTCCAGAAGCCGGCGCTGGGCCCGGACCTCCGGAGAGGCGGTCAGGAAGATTTTGACCTCCGCCCCGGGCAGCACCACGGTACCGATATCCCGGCCGTCCATGATAACGGAGTTTTCCCTTGCCAGGTTCCGCTGGGTGTCCAGAAGGAAGGCCCGGACCGCCGGTATGGCGGAGACGGCGGAGGCGTACCTGGTCACCTCCGGGGTGCGGATAAGGTCCGTCACGTCCTCCCCGTTTATGAACATCCGCTGGGTGCCGTCCACGTACTCCATGCCGATTTTAAGCCCCGGCAGGAGCTTTTCTATGCCCTCTGCGTCATCGGCCTCCAGGCCCGCCCGGATCGTATGCAGGCCCACGCAGCGGTACATGGCACCGGTGTCCACGTAAACTATGCCCAGCTCCCTGCTGACGAGCTTGGCAACGGTGGATTTTCCGGCGCCGGAGGGCCCGTCAATGGCTACGTTGATGTGCTTCATAGGTTTCTCCTTTCCCTCTGCGGCGGCCCTGCCTGCCGCCCGGCCTGTGGACCAGGCAATCTGCAGGTTGAAGCCCCCCGTATAGGCGTCCACGTCCAGGACCTCCCCTGCGAAGTAAAGCCCCGGCAGCAGCTTGCTCTCCATGGTTTTGGGGTCTACCTGGCGGACGGACACGCCGCCGGAGGTGACTATGGCCTCCTCAATGGGTCTGGGGCCGGTTAGCTCCAGCTCAAAGCCCTTGAAGAGCTCCACGAGCCGCCGCCGCTCCTCCTTTGTAACGGCGTTGACCCGCTTTTCCGGGTCTATGCCGCTGCGCTCCACCAGAACAGGTATCATGCTCCTGCCCTCCAGGTCCGAAAGGGCGTTGGCAAACTCCCGGTTCCGGTACTTTTCAAAGTCCCGGAGTATCCTGGCGTCCAGCTTCTTTTCGTCCAGGGCAGGCTTAAGGTCAATAATCAGGCGGTACCTGTTCTTTTCAAAGTCCCGCAGGTGGGCGCTGGCGGAGAGGATCACGGGGCCAGTGACCCCGAAGTGGGTGAACATGAGCTCACCGAAGTCCTCATAGACCGTTTTGCCCTTTTTGTCCAGTATTCTGACGCCCACGTTCCGCAGGCTGAAGCCCTGCATCCGCTGAGCGTCCTCCCCGGCGGTCTCCAGAGGCACCAGGCTGGCCAGCGGCTTCTCCACCGTGTGGCCCGCCTGCCTTGCCAGAGCATACCCGTCTCCGGTGGAGCCGGTCAGCGGGTAGCCCAGGCCGCCGGTGCAGACTATGACTGCGTCGCCCCGGTATTCTCCCCGGTCGGTCTTCACCCCCCGGAGCTTGCCGTTTTCGATTATAAGGCTCTCCGCCCGGGCCCGGACGGTCTCCGCTCCGCCCCGGCGCAGGAAGGTGCGCAGGGCGTTTACGATATCCGCCGCCCGGTCGGAAACCGGGAAGACCCGGTCCCCCCTCTCGGTTTTCAGGGGCACACCCAGGCCCTCAAAGAAGGCCATGACGGCCGAGGGCGGAAAGGCGTTCACGGCGCTGTACAGAAAGCGGCCGTTTTTGGTCACGTTCTCAATGACCCGCTTGGGGTCGGAATTGCTGGTAACGTTGCAGCGGCCCTTGCCGGTTATGCCCAGCTTCCGGCCCACCTTTTCGTTTCTTTCCAGGAGGATGACCCGGGCCCCCTCCTGTGCGGCGGTTCCGGCGGCCATGAGGCCTGCGGCGCCGCCCCCTATTACAATGACGGTCCTGCCGTCCTTACTCTCGCTTCTCATAAACCTCGTACTCCGCCCACATCTTCTCCAGGCGGGTGAACTTCTCCTCCAGGTCCGTGCCGGAATAGTCCGCAGCGGCCACCACCAGGGCGTTTATAAGGCTCAGGGGCGCCACCAGGGAGTCCAGGAAGGAGAGCATCTCGCTGCGGGCGTAGAGCTTGATATCCGCATTCCGGGCCACCAGGGAGCTGGCGGAATCCGTTATGCCGATGATTTTTGCGCCCATGCCCTGGGCAAACTGCATGGCGGTGATGGTGCGGCGGGAATACCGGGGGAAGCTGATGGCGATAAGTGCGTCCTCCGGGCCGATATGCTGGATCTGCTCATATATCTCGCTGGCGGCGGACTGCTTTATGACACGCACGTCGTTGAAAATGAAGTTCAGATAAAAGCCCAGGAAGCCTGCCAGATAGGCGGAGGACCGCAGGCCGATGACGAAGATCCGCTTGGCCTCCACAATGGTCTTCACGGCGGCGTTGAACTGGGCCGGGTCTATCTCCTCAAGGGTATAGCGTATCTTCTCGGCGTCGGAGGTGAGGACCGTGTTCAGTATGTCCCCGTGCTCCATAATCTCCTTGGAGACCTCAATGCGCTGGACCGTGGTCAGGCGGTTTTTGATGAGCTCCTGGAGGGCACGCTTCATCTCCGGGTAGCCCCCGTAGCCCAGGTCCGCAGCGAAGCGGACCACCGTGGACTCGGAGACCCCGGCGGCCTTGCCCAGCTTGCCGGCGGTCATGAAGGCGGCCTTGTCGTAGTTCTGGACAATATACCTGGCTATCTTCCTCTGGCCCTTGGAAAAGCCGGGGGTAGCCTCGTTTATTACGGACAGAACGTCGTTATCCATGCTGGTTTTCCTCCCTGAGGCGCCTGATCTCCTCATTTGTCAGATAGCGCCAGGTGCCTTTTTTAAGTCTGCCCAGGGTCACGCCCCCCTCCGCAATGCGGGTGAGTCTGGTGACCCGGAGGCCCGCAGCCTCGGCCATGCGCCGTATCTGCCGGTTCCTGCCCTCGTGAATGGTTATGGACAGAACGGCGGCGTCCGGCGGAAGCTGGCCGGTGCCCGGAGCCTTTTTCAGTATGACCTCCTGGTCGGATATAGTGAACCCGTCCAGCTCCATGGGCTCCCGGAGCCTTCTGAGCCCGGCCTCCAGGTCCCCGCGGACGGTGACCAGATAGGTCTTGCTCTTCTCGTGGCTGGGGTGAGTAAGCCGGTTTGTCAGCTCCCCGTCGTTGGTCATTATGAGCAGGCCCTCGGAGTTTATATCCAGCCTGCCCACCGGGTACACCCGCTCGGGCACGTCCTCCACCAGCATGTTCACGCTCTTCCTGCCCTTTTCATCGGACATGGTGGTGACGTAGCCCACCGGCTTGTTAAGCATTATGTAAACTTTTTTGGGCTCTCTCTCCCGCAGCTCCTCCCCCCGGACAGCTATTACGCTGACGCCGGGCTCCGCCTTCTGTCCAAGGACGGCAGTCCGGCCGTCCACGGTCACAAGGCCCCCGGCGATGAGCTCCTCGGCGGCACGGCGGGAGATATGGAGCCTTGCGGAAATGATTTTCTGAAGTCTTTCCATAATACCTCGGCAAAAAGGCACAGTAACGGAAGCTGCCGGCACTTATGCACACCGGCAGCTCAGGATGCGGTTTCTTCCCCTCAGGCCTCGGTGTCGGCGGGGGTATCGTTTTTCTTGGAGACCATGCCGGAGACCTTGTCGATAAGGTCCGGGGCGGAGTCGATAAGTCTCTCCAGAGTGGTGGCTGCAGGGGCCTCGATGTTCATGACACGGACGTGGCCGTCACGGATGACTACGAAGCAGACGGGGTTGATTTTCACGCCGGCGCCGCTGCCGCCGCCGAAGGGGCTGGACTGGCCGTTCTGGTTCTTGCCGGTAAAGTCGGAGCCGCCGGAGGCGAAGCCGAAGCTCACCCGGGACACGGGAATGATGGTGGTGCCGTCGCCGATGACGATGGGCTCGCCCACTGCGGAGCTGACGTCCACCATCTCTCTTACCTTGTTCATTACGGTCTCCATGAGCTCACTTGTGCGATTCTTCTCCATTTTTATTTTTCCTTTCCGCCTGCTTGCCACTTCAGGAAGGCCTTAAGGGCCGGCAGCAATCCGCAGACAACGTAAATTATTTCCCAGATTCTTATGGTGATGCTTGTGTCGATATATATCCTGTCACCGCCGCCGTCAAAGCTCACGGCGGTGCGAATATCCCGTTTTTTGATTCTCAGCTTCCGTTCCAGAGCCGGGAGAACGGCTCCCAGGGCGGCGGAGACGTTGCCGAAGTGCATGGCCGCATCGTAGGGATCCTCGGCGGCTGAGTCATAGCGGATGGTCAGATAATTGACCGTCAGCTTCCGGCGGAACCGGTCCAGGGTGTCGAAGACCGCCGGCAGAACGCCCTCAAGGAGCTCCACCAGGCCGCCCCGCTTGGGCGCCGGCTTCTTCTCCTCCTTGGGCTTTTCCTCCTTGGGTTTCTCTTCCTTGGGCTTCTTTGGCTTTTCCTCCTTTTCCTCCTTGGGGAAGAGCTTTATTTTCAGGAAGGCGGCCTTCAGGGCCAGCATTATTCCGTCCTCGGAGTATTCAAAGAGGACCCCCACGGGGATTATGGCGATGAGAAACAGGATCAGAAGGATTATGAGAAGTACCCTCACGCTGTTCCCTCCTCCCCCCGGGCCTCTGGGGCAGGCTCGGGCTCCGCCTCGGCCAGGTTCCGGGCCTCCTCAAGGGCCTCGATGGTGGTGCGGAGCTTCAGCTGCTCCTCATCGTCCTGCTCCTCCGGCAGGGGCGGCAGCTCACCCAGGGAGCTGATGGCGAAGGTCCGGAGGAAGGCCGGAGTTGTTCTGAACAGGGTGGGTCTGCCCGGTGCGTCCAGATGGCCGCAGGTCTCGATGAGGCCCCGGTCCATTAGAAGGGACACGGTGTAGGAGCTGTCCACCCCACGGACGGACTCGATATAGGCCCGGGTCACCGGCTGGAAGTAGGCCGTGATGGCCAGCACCTCCAGGGAGGCCGGGCTCAGCCGGGGCGGCTTTCTGGTCTCCAGGACCTGGCGGATGGTATCGGCGTACTTTGCGGCGGAGCAGAGCTGAAGCATATTATCCAGCCGCACAAGTCTGATGCCCCGCTCCTCTGCCTCCAGCCTGTCGGCGATATGGAGGGCGGCGTCCTCCACGGTCTGGGGGTCCACCCCCAGAACGGCGGCGATGCGGTCCGTGCGGACGGGCTCTCCGGCTGCAAAAAGTATGCCCTCTATGGCTCCCTCAAGCTCCCGAAGCTCCATCGCCGTTCACCTCCTCTGTATCTGTGTCCGCCAGGGCGGAAAGGGTCATATCGTCGTCTTCGCCCATAAGGGCGACCTTGCCTGCCTTGCACAGCTCCAGAAGGGCTATGAAGGTGGCCACCAGCTCCGTGCGGCTCTTGGCGCTGTCATAGAGCTGCCGCAGCTGAAGCTGACCCTGGCGGGTCAGGATTATCATTATCTCCTCGGACTTATCCGTCACGGGGTAGATTATTCTTGTGGGTATGGCAAACCGGGGGCCCTCCGGGGCCGGGGCGGCGCCGTCCTCCCTTGTGAGCACGGAGAGCATGGCGTTCATCAGGTCCTGCCGGTCGTGGACGTAGCGGTAAACCTTGTCCTCCGGTATGTACTCCGGGGGCTTTGTCATGGTGCCGGCACCCTTCTGATACATGGGCTCCAGGAAGGGAACGATGGCCTTGATGCGGTCGTACTCCCCCCGGCGCTGCAGCCGCTCCAGGCTTTTTATGAGCTCCTCCAGCTCGCTGGGCTCCTCGTCCGCATTGAGGAGCATCCGGGCCTTGATGTACACCAGGTGGCTGGCCATGGACACGAACTCGCTGGCCACCTCCAGGTCCATGGCCTTCATCTCGTCCAGCCAGGCCATGTACTGGTCCAGGATGTCCGAGATGCGGATATCCTGTATCTCGATTTTGTTTTTCGCCAGGAGCTGAAGAATAAGCGTCAGGGGCCCTTCAAAATCCTCCAACTCGTCGGAGGAATGTATGACCCCCTCCAGGCGGAAGGTTGGATTTTCCATAGAAGCACCTGCGTCTCAGGTAATAAAGTGTGCGGTGATGTCCATGCCCCACTGGGCGAATACCATCAGCTTGTCATAGACGTTCTGGGTAAGGAAGCCCAGGGGCTTTGAGAGCACGTCCGTCATGGTCAGCAGCACCAGCACCAGCATGCCGTAGCGCTCATAGCGCATGAGCTTATAGTACCACTCGTCCGGCAGGAAGGAGAAGAGCACCTTGGAGCCGTCCAGAGGCGAGATGGGGATGATGTTGAAAACCGCCAGGGAGATGCTCAGGGTGGCGGTGCGCATGATGCTCACCAGAACGTAATAGCCCACCGTGTTTGCTTGGAGGGGCACGAAAAGAAGCCCGAAGATAAACAGCATGACTATGGCCAGGACGATATTGGAGGCCGGCCCTGCCAGGGCGGTTAAGGCCATGCCCTGCCGGGGATTTTTGAACCGGCGCATATCTATGGGCACGGGCTTTGCCCAGCCGAAGCCCACGGTCACCAGCATGATAAAGCCGATAACGTCAAAGTGCTTGATGGGGTTAAGGCTCAGGCGCCCGGCCCTTTTGGCCGTATCGTCACCCAGCCACAGGGCGCACAGGCCGTGGCAGCACTCGTGGACAGTTATGCAGATCAGGACCGGGATGACGGAAAGCAGCATGTCCACCAGCTTCATCCAGTCCAGGTTTTGCAGTACGTTCAGCATAGGTTCTCCAGAATGGCGGAGATCAGGGCGTCTCTCCCCTGTCCCTTCTCGGCGGAGCAGAGAATGAGCTTCTCCTCCTGCAGCTCAAGGGTGTCCCGGATAAGCTGAAGGTTGGGCTCAAGCTCGCTCTTTTTCAGCTTGTCCGCCTTGTTGGCGGCCACAATGACGGGGCAGCCTGTATCCCTGAACCACCGGAACATGGTCACGTCGTCCGCCGTGGGCTTATGGCGGGCGTCCACAATCATGACCCCCGCAGTAATGAGCTCCCGGGCGGCAAAGTAGCTCTCCATAAGTCCCGCCCAACGGTCCCGCTCCGCCTTGGAAACCTTGACGTAGCCGTAGCCGGGCAGGTCAGTTATATAGAAGCTGCCGTCTGTGAGGAAATAGTTGATTTGGGTGGTTTTTCCGGGGCTTGCCCCCACCCGGGCGTAGTTTTTCCGCCTTATAAGGCAGTTAATAAGGGAGGATTTCCCCACATTCGATCTGCCCGCAAAGGCTATCTGAGGCCTTCCGTCCCGGACAAAATCCTTGGGGGAGGCGGCGGATTTGACAAAAACGGTCTTCGTAAGGTCCATTTTACCCCACCGCCTTCGGCAGAGTCAGCGCAGCGGAGATAACGTCGTCCACGGTGGAGGCCAGGACAAAGGAGAGCTCGGAGCGGACGGTCTGGTCGATCTCCTCCAGGTCCTTTTCGTTTTCCTTGGGTATGATGACGGTTTTGACCCCGTAGCGCAGGGCGGCCATGGTTTTCTCCTTGAGTCCGCCGATGGGCAGCACCCGGCCGGTGAGGGTTATCTCCCCGGTCATGGCCACGTCACGCCTGGCGGCAACGCCGGTCAGGGCGGAGATGGCAGCCACGGCTATGGTGACGCCGGCAGAGGGTCCGTCCTTGGGAACGGCCCCCTCCGGGAAGTGGATGTGGATATCCCGGTTCTTGTAAAACTCCGGGTCGATGCCCAGGGCTCTGGCACGGCTGCGGATGCAGGAGACTGCCGCCTGGGCGCTCTCCTCCATGACCTTGCCGATGTTGCCCGTCAGGCTCAGCTTTCCCGTGCCCTCCAGGCACACGGCCTCCACCTCCAGAAGCTCCCCGCCTACGCTGGTCCAGGCAAGGCCGTTCACAACGCCGACGGCGTCCTTCCCGGCCAGCACATCTGGCTTGAACTTCTTTGGGCCCAGGAGGGCCTCAAGGTTATCCGGCCGGACTGAGAGCAGGTCCGCCTCCCCGGTGGCTATGAGCTTATCGGCCTTCCGGCACAGGGAGGCGATCTCCCGCTCCAGCTGGCGGACGCCGGACTCCCGGGTGTAGCCGGAGATAAGGGCCCGGATGGCAGCGTCGCTTACTCTCAGGGTGGAGGAGCTGAGGCCGTGGCGCTTTCTCTGCTTGGGCAGCAGGTGGCGCTTTGCAATGGCGGCCTTCTCCTCATCGGTGTAGCTGGTGAGCTCAATGACCTCCATCCGGTCCAGCAGGGGCCGGGGTATGGTATCCGTGGTGTTGGCGGTGGTTATAAAGAGAACGTTGGACAAATCGAAGGGTATCTCCAGGAAGTGGTCCCGGAAGGTGGTGTTCTCCACCGGGTCCAGGGCCTCCAGCAGGGCTGAGGAGGGGTCCCCCCGGTAATCGGAGCCCAGCTTGTCTATCTCGTCCAGCAAGAGGACCGGGTTATTGGAGCCGGACTGGGTCATGGCGGTCATTATTCTGCCGGGCATGGCGCCCACGTAGGTCTTCCGGTGTCCACGGATTTCAGCCTCGTCGTGGATGCCGCCCAGGCTCATGCGGGCAAGCTTCCGGTTGGTGGCGTGGGCGATGCTCATGGCAACGCTGGTCTTGCCTACGCCGGGAGGGCCCACCAGGCACAGGATGGCGCCCTTCACGTCCGGGGCCACCTTGCGGACCGCCAGGTATTCGATGATGCGGTCCTTCACCTTTTCAAGGCCGTAGTGCTCCTTATCCAGTATCCTTCTGGCGGCGGCTATATCCAGCCGCTCCTTGGTGCCCGTATGCCAGGGCAGGGCCAGCACGGCGTCCAGGTAGCCCCGGATAACGGAGGCCTCGGCGGAGCCGAAGGGCTGCTTTGCCAGGCGCTCGTTCTCCTTATTGAGCTTCTCCTCCACCTCACCGGGGAGCTTTGCCTGGGCTATCTTCTGCCGGTACTCCTCCACGTCGGACATATCGTCCTCACCCAGCTCGTTCTGGATGATGTGGAGCTGCTCCCGCAGGATGCTGTCCCGCTGGGCGTTCTGCATGTTGTTGCGGAGCTTTTCGTTGATATCCCGCTCAATGCGGGTTATGTTTATCTCGTCGCTCATGATGCGGGAAAGCTTACCCAGCCTCTCCTCGGCGGAGAAGGTCTCCAGCAGGTCCTGCTTGGCGGCGGCGGAGATATTGATGCTCTGGGCAATATAGTCTGCGGTGTAGTCCGGGTCATCCCGCAGGGTAAGGCCGATAAAGACCTCCGGCCGGTTGATTTCGTTTTCGGTCAGGTACTGATCATAGAGGGTGACGGCGTTCCGCATAAGGGCCACCAGGCGGCCGGTGCGCTCCGCCCCCTCCCTGGGAATCAGGCTCACGGTGCTGTGGGGGTACTTGCCCTCCATGGAGGCCTCCGTCCGGCGGGCACGGCTGACGCCCTCCACAATGACACGAAGGCCGTGGTCGCCGTTGCGGACGTACTGGCGCAGGGTGCAGACCACGCCGATTTCATATAAGTCCTCCACAGCGGGGTTCTCCTTCATGGGGTCCCGCTGGGCCACCAGGAATATGCGCCTTGTGCCCTTGGAGGCCGCCTCCACGGCGGCTACGGAGCGGCGGCGCTCAACGTCGAAGCTGACGGAGGTGTCCGGGAACACGGTCAGTGCCCGCAGGGGCAGCATAGGCAGCCTCTCCTCCCCGGCTTCGGCGGTAATATCCAGATTGTTATCCATCTTTTCACCTCTTTCCGGTGGTATTCCAAAAGGGAGTGCGTTTACATAAAGCGCACTCCCGGATATCATACGGCTATATTGGGATCGAACTGGGGCTTAGGTCTGTGGATAACGGTGGGGGCAGTGCCCTTTTCCACGCATTCTCTGGTAATGAGCACAGACTCCGCCCGGGAGTCGGAGGGAATCTCATACATGACGTCCGTCATGATGCCCTCCACAACGCTTCTCAGTCCCCTGGCGCCGATGTCCAGGGCGATGGCCTTGTCGGCGATGGCCTCCAGGGCCCCCTCCTCAAACTTAAGGGTGACGCCGTCAAAGCCCAAAAGGGCGGCGTACTGCCTGGTGAGGGCGTTCTTCGGCTCGGTCAGTATCCGGACCAGGTCCTCCCTGCCCAGCTGGCGCATGGGCACGATGACCGGTATGCGGCCTATAAGCTCCGGGATGATGCCGAAGCGCTGCAGGTCGTGGGAACGGACAGCCTGGATGACCTCACCGGAGTTTTTGTCCCTCTTTGACTTTATCTCGGCGCCGAAGCCGATGCCCTTCTTATCCAGGCGGGACTCGATTATCTTCTCGATGCCGTCAAAGGCGCCGCCGCAGATGAAGAGGATATTTTTGGTATCCACGTTGATGAGCTCCTGCTGGGGGTGCTTTCTGCCGCCCAGAGGAGGCACGCCGGCCACAGTGCCCTCAAGGATTTTCAGAAGGGCCTGCTGCACGCCCTCGCCGGAGACGTCTCTGGTGATGGAGGTGTTCTCCGACTTCCGGGCGATTTTATCCAGCTCGTCAATATAGATGATGCCCCGCTCCGCCTTCTCCACGTCAAAGTCCGCCGCCTGCAGGAGCCGCAGGAGGATATTCTCCACGTCGTCTCCCACATAGCCGGCCTCCGTAAGGGTGGTGGCGTCCGCAATGGCGAAGGGCACATCCAGGAGCCGGGCCAGGGTCTGGGCAAAGAGGGTCTTGCCGGAGCCCGTGGGCCCGATGAGGAGCACGTTGGATTTCTGTATTTCCTCCGCCGTCTCCCCGCTGTCCATGGCGGCGATGCGCTTATAGTGGTTGTATACGGCCACGCTGAGGGCCTTTTTAGCCTCGTCCTGGCCGATGATATACTCGTCCAGGTAGGCCTTTATCTCCTTGGGCTTGGGAAGAGCGGAGATATCGAAGGCCCGGCTCTCCTGCTCCTCGCCGGCGGCCTGGCCGTCGGTCCAGGTGACCTTGCCCCCCAGCATGCCCGCACAGATACCGATGCAGTCCGTGCAGATATAGGATTTTCCTGCGCCGATAAGGCGGGGGACCTCATTCTCCCATCTGCCGCAGAAGCTGCAGCGCACCAGCTTTTCGTCTTTATTAGCCATGGAAACTTTTATCTCCTGCTGATAACTTTATCGATGATGCCGAATTCCACGGCCTCCTGAGCGGTCATGAAGTTGTCCCGCTCCGTTGCCTGCCGGATGACCTCGATGGGCTTGCCGGTGTTCTCCGCCAGAATCTTATTGAGATTCTCCTTGATGCGGAGGATGTTCTCCGCATGGATGCGGATATCCGTAGCCTGGCCCTGGAAGCCGCCGGAGGGCTGATGGATCATGATTTCGGAATTGGGCAGGGCGATTCTCTTGCCCTTGGCCCCTGCGCTCAGCAGGAAGGCGCCCATGCTGGCGGCCAGGCCCACGCAGATGGTGGACACATCGGGCTTCACGTACTGCATGGTGTCATAGATGGCCATGCCCGCCGTGACGGAGCCGCCGGGGGAATTGATATAGAACTGGATGTCCTTATCCGGGTCCTGGGCCTCCAGGAAAAGCAGCTGGGCGACCACCAGGCCGGCGGTCACGTCGTTGACCTCCTCGCCCAGGAAGATGATTCTGTCGTTCAGAAGGCGGGAGAAGATATCATAGGATCTCTCGCCCCGGCTGGTCTGCTCAACTACATAAGGCACTAAACTCATATTTTTGCTCCTTTATAAAGATTTCCGGTAAATAATACCCAAAGGAGACTGTTTTATGCAAAGGGGAGGCTTACTCCTTATCCTCGGTCTCCTTCTTTTCCTCCACTGCGGTGGAGAGGACCAGCTCCTTGGCCTTGTCAAGCTTCAGGCCGGTCTTGATGCTGTCGGCGCTGATGGCCTTCTTCACGGAGTCCACGTCCATGGAGTACTCCTTGCCCAGGCGCTCATACTCGGCCTCCACGTCCTCGTCAGAGACCTCAAAGCTCTCCTGCTTTGCTATGTACTCCATAGCCAGGTCGCTCTTGACCTCCTTCTCGGCGTTGAAGCGCAGCTCGTCTCTCAGGGCCTTCTCATCCATGCCCATCATGGACAGGTAGTGCTCAAGCTCCATGCCCTGGGCGGAGAGATTGTAGCGGAAGTTGCCCACCATCTGGTCCAGGTGCTCCTCCACCATGGCGTCGGGCACCTCGCCCTCCACCTTATCCACCAGGCGGGAGATGACAACGTCCCTGAAGGCTCTGTCAGCCTCGTCAGCTCTCTTCTTCTCCAGGTCCTTGCGGATAGAGGCCTTGTACTCGTCCAGAGTGTCGAACTCGGACACGTCCTTGGCAAACTCGTCATCCAGCTCGGGCAGCTCCTTCATCTTCACACCCTTGAGGGTGACCTTGAAGGTGGCGTCCTTGCCGGCCAGCTCCGGGGCATAGGCCTCCGGGAAGGTGACGTTCACATCGAACTCGTCGCCCACGGAGTGGCCCACTATCTGGTCCTCAAAGCCGGGGATGAAGGTGCCGGAGCCCAGCTCCAGGTCATAGTCCTCACCCTTGCCGCCCTCGAAGGGCTTGCCGTCCATATATCCTACGAAGTCAATATTGGCAATATCACCGCTCCTGGCTTCTCTCTCAACAGTCTCCTCCCGGGCGTTCTGCTCCCGGACCTTGCCCAGCTCCCGGTCGATATCGGCGTCGGAAACAGTCACGGCGGGCTTGGGGGCGGCGATGCCCTTGTAGCCCTCAACCTTGACCTCGGGGTACAGGCTCACAAGGAACTTAAGGGTCAGGCTCTTGTCCTCGCCCACGCTCATGTCGGTGACGGAGGGTCTGCCGACGATGGCCAGGTTCTTCTCCTTGACCGCATTCTCCAGGGCGGTGGGGTACAGCTCCTCAACAGCGTCCTCATAGAAGGCGCCGGTGCCGTACATGGCCTCGATGATCCTTCTGGGCGCCTTGCCCTTCCGGAAGCCGGGGATGGAGATACGGCCCCTGCCCTTAAGGTAGGCCTTGTTGACGGCTGCTTCAAATTCCTCGGGTGTGAACTCAACTGTGAGCTCGGCGGTGCTTTTTTCTTTCTTCTCGTAATCCTTTACTAACACTTCAGTGTCCTCCTGTCTATTGGGGCATACCCCGTAAGTATAACATACAAAACCAAAAAAGGCAATAATTTCTCCGGTAATTTCCGCTTCACAGCACTCTTATTGGCGCAAAACCCACGTGATCGGCGCTCACAAGGCGGTATTCGATGCCGTCCGCCTCCCCTTCAAAGGCCAGAAGCCGGCCGGAGCCGTGGATGTGGCCGTAGTAAACCCGGCTGACGCCGTAGTCACGGAGGAGCTTTACCATATCCTTTGAATAATATCTGCCGTAGAAGGGCGGGTAGTGGAGAAAGACTATTTTTTCCTCAGCGTCCCCGGCGGCCTTCAGACTGGCCTCCAGCCTGATGACCTCCCGGGCCATGATTTTTCTGTCGTGGTCCGTGCCGCCCTCCGGGGGGCAGAACCAGCCCCGGGTGCCGCAGAGGGCCGTGCACTCATAGAAAAAGCAGTTGTTGTTCAGAATGGAGATG
>JAFPTE010000079.1 GCA_017400415.1 Oscillospiraceae bacterium | reverse complement strand
GTGGACAGGAGCCGCCGGTCCACAGCGTCCAGGCCGTCCTTGTCAATCTCCATCCTGCCCAGGGCCACGTCCGCAATCTGCTTTGTGATGGTGCCGTCGCCGTAGACCTGAGCAAAGTCCCGGACCCGGCGCAGGATCCGGTTGGCGATTCTGGGGGTGCCCCTGCTGCGGCAGGCCAGCTCCCAGGCGCCGTCCTTCTCGATGGGCACGCCCAGAATATCCGCAGAGCGGGTGATTATCTTCACCAGGTCCTCCGGCTCATAGAGCTCCAGCTTCAGCTCGATGCCGAAGCGATCCCGCAGGGGGCTGGAGAGCTGGCCGGAGCGGGTGGTGGCGCCTACCAGAGTGAAGTTTTTGAGCTCCAGGCAGATGGAGGTGGCCGCCGGCCCCTGGCCGATGATTATGTCAATTTGCTTATCCTCCATGGCCGGGTAGAGTATCTCCTCCACGGAGCGGTTCATGCGGTGGATCTCGTCAATAAAGAGGATGTCGTTCTCCTCCAGGTTCGTCAGCAGGGCCGCCAGGTCCTTGGGCTTTTCGATGGCGGGGCCGGAGGTCTTCCGGAGCTGGGAGCCCATCTCGTTGGCGATGATGGCCGCCAGGGTGGTCTTGCCCAGGCCCGGAGGCCCGTGAAGGATAACATGGTCCAGAGGCTCGCCCCGGCGCTTGGCGCCCTCGATGTAAACCTCCAGATTCCGCTTAACCTTCTCCTGTCCTATATACTCGGACAAGGTCCTGGGACGCAGGCTCAGCTCCCCGTCGTCCTCCTTCAGATGGACCGGGGTGGTTATATTATCGTTTTTTCCCGGCTTTTCTGCGCCGCCGGTCTTGGTAAAGTCTATCATAGGCCCCTCCTTATCTCAGCGAGGACTTGAGAACGTATTTGATGATTTCCTCGGTGGTCATATTCTCCGTGGAGACGCCCCGGAGGGCGGCGTTTATCTCCGGGCCGGAGTAGCCCAGCACCGTGAGGGCGGCCACCGCCTCGGCAGTCCTGTCCCCCTTGGCGCCGGGGGCCGCCACCGTGCCGGACCCGGCGGGCATGCCGATGTTCTCCTTGGCCATCTTGTCCTTCAGCTCAAGGATAATTCTCTGGGCGATGCGCTTGCCCACCCCCTGGGCGGCGGTGATGGCCTTCTCATTTTCCGAGATGACCGCCATGGCAAAGCCCTCGGGGGTCAAGGCGGAGAGAACGGACTGGGCAGCCTTGGGCCCAACGCCGGAGACGCTGGTCAGCAGCTCAAAGCAGCGCTTTTCCGCCTGGTCGTAAAAGCCGTAGATATCGAAGGCGTCCTCCCGGATAACAACGGAGGTGTAAAGCCGGGCCTTCTTGCCGGTCTGGAGCTTGCCGAGAGTGTTCATGGTCACGTTTACAAGGAAGCCCACTCCCCCGGCGTCAATGACCGCTATGCTGTTTTCCAGAATGGACACGTTGCCTTCTAAATAGTAGAACATGGACTGTTACCTCCGTCAATATTCATCAGTGAGCCGGAGAACCGGCTGTGGGTAATGGCCAGGGCCAGGGCGTCGGAAGCGTCGTCGGGCTTCGCCACGCTGTCCAGATTCAGAATCCTTCTGACCATCTCCATCATCTGCTTTTTCGTGGCTCTGCCGTAGCCGGCGATGGCCTGCTTCACCTGCAGGGGCGTATACTCAAACATGGGCACCCCCATCTCCTGCCCCGCCAGCAGACATACTCCTCTGCCGTGGGCCACGGCGATGCCGGTTTTCAGGTTGTCGTTGAAGAAGAGCTCCTCCACGCTGATGGCGTCGGGCTCGAACATCTTTATGAGCTCAAGCGTGTCGTAATAAATCTGCTGGAGCCGCACGGAGAGCCGCTGGCCCGCCGGAGTCAGGATTGCGCCGCAGCGCACCAGCTCCTGCTTTCCCTTATCCGCCCGGATTATGCCGAAGCCTACCGTGGCTATGCCCGGGTCAATGCCCAGAATGGTCTGCATTTCGCACCTCTTTGCCTTTTGTGCCATTTTTCGGGTACCATTTTAGCATATCTCCGCCGGAAAAGCAACAGTCTCGGCACTCTCCCGGCCGCTTTAAGAAGAAAAAGAAATATTTTGCATTTGCTATTGGAAAACCCGCCGGATTATGGTATAATAAGTTGTTATAATGGGAAATGAGGTGTTATTATGATATCCCATCGCATGATAAAGATGACCGAGGGCGGCAGCGCCATAAGGGCCATGTTTGAGGAGGGCAACCGCCTGGCTGCCCTGTACGGCCGGGAGAACGTTTACGATTTCTCCCTGGGCAACCCGAACATCCCCGCCCCGGAGAAAATACGCTCCGAAATCCTGTCCATCGCCGGGAATACGGACCCTATGGCCCTCCACGGCTATATGCCCAACGCCGGCTATCCCTTCGTGCGGAAGGCCGTGGCGGAGAGCCTGAACTCCCGCTTCGGCGGAGCCTTCGGCGAGGACAACATCATCATGACCGTAGGTGCCGCCGGCGGTCTGAACATCGTTCTGAAAACCCTGCTGAACCCCGGTGACGAGGTGCTGACCTTCGCCCCCTACTTCCTGGAGTACGGCAACTATGTTTCCAACTTTGACGGCGTTCTGAAGGCCGTTCCCGCCCCGGCGGAGAGGGGCTTCCAGCCGGACGCCGAAGCTCTTTTCGCCGCCGTCACCGAGAAGACCAAGGCGGTCATCATCAATAACCCCAATAACCCCACCGGCGTTGTATATTCCGAGGATACTGTAAGGGCCCTGGCAGCCGCCCTGGGCCGTGCTCAGGAAAAGTTCGGCAATCCCATTTACATCATTGCCGACGAGCCCTACCGGGAGCTCTGCTACGACGGCGCCGCCGTCCCCTGGCTGCCCGGCTTCTATGACAACACCATCGTGTGCTACTCCTGGTCCAAGAGCCTGTCCCTGCCCGGCGAGAGAATCGGCTACGTGGCCATCTCCCCGAAGGCGGAGGACGCAGGCCTCATCTTCTCCGCCGCCGTCATTGCAAACCGCATTCTGGGCTTTGTGAACGCCCCTGCCCTGCAGCAGCGGCTGGTGGCGGCCTGCCTGGAGGAGAAGACCGACGTGGCGGCCTATGACGCAAACCGCCGTGCTCTCTATAACGGCCTTACCCAGGCCGGATTTCAGTGCGTGTATCCCTCCGGCGCCTTCTATATGTGGGTCAAAACTCCGGAGGAGGACAGGGCATTCACCCAGCGGGCAAAGAAGTACAACATTCTCCTGGTGCCCGGCTCCTCCTTTGCCTGCCCGGGCTACGTCCGCATTGCCTACTGCGTCAGCCACGATATGATAATCCGCTCTCTCCCCGCCTTCCGGAAGCTGGCTGAGGAGTATGGGCTCACTAAATAAGCGAGGATACTATGGAAAACGAGAAAAAAGTAATGCTCTCCGGCATCAAGCCCTCCGGCGATCTGACTCTTGGCTCCTATCTGGGCGCCATCAAGAGCTGGGCTGAGCGTGCCGACACCTATGACTGCTACTATTTCATGGCGGATCTCCATGCCATAACCGTCCGCCAGAACCCGGCGGACCTGCGCCGCCGCACTCTGGAGCAGCTGGCCCAGTACATCGCCTGCGGCCTGGACCCGGAGAAGAACACCCTGTTCATCCAGTCCCACGTGCACCAGCACGCCGAGCTGGGCTGGGTGCTCAACTGCTACTCCATGTTCGGCGAGCTGAGCAGAATGACCCAGTTCAAGGATAAGAGCGCCAAAAATGCCGAGAATATAAACGGCGGCCTGTTCACCTACCCTGCCCTTATGGCTGCGGACATCCTGCTGTATCAGCCGGACTATGTGCCCGTGGGCGAGGACCAGAAGCAGCACGTGGAGCTGTGCCGGAACATCGTCCAGCGCTTCAACGGCATCTACGGGGACGTTTTCAAGATGCCGGAGCCCTTCATCCCCAAGGTAGGCGCCCGCATCATGAGCCTGACGGACCCCGCCTCCAAGATGAGCAAGTCCGAGAACGAGGACACGGGCAGAGTTCTCCTTATGGACGAGCCGGACGTTATCATGCGCCAGTTCAAGCGGGCCATCACGGACTGCGACACGGAAAACTGCGTCCGCTACGACCCGGAGGCAAAGCCCGGCGTGGCCAACCTCATGACCATCTACTCCTCCGTCACCGGCAGGAGCTTTGCCGAAATTGAGGCGGAGTTTGCCGGCAAGGGCTACGGCGCCTTCAAGCCCGCCGTGGGTGAGGCTGTGGTGGAGGCTCTGCGTCCCATCCGGGAGGAGAGCCGCCGCCTTATGAAGGACAAGGCATATCTTGAGAGCGTTTACCGTTCCGGCGCCGAAAAGGCC
Source organism: Oscillospiraceae bacterium (assembly GCA_017400415.1). Taxonomy (GTDB): domain Bacteria; phylum Bacillota; class Clostridia; order Oscillospirales; family Oscillospiraceae; genus RUG626. The sequence goes on along the minus strand of JAFPTE010000079.1, from coordinate 5,775 downwards.
TCCTATGTGGCCGAAAAAACTCTTCGGAAGGTCTATAAGAAGGTAGGCTTCCTCCAGAGATAAAAAAGGAATAACTCTTATGCAGATAGATATAAACAACCTCATCACCGCTGCCATGGCATTGGGTGCGGCGCTTCTGGTGAGCTTTGTGTCCACGCCTCTTGCGGAGGCCTTCGCCCGGAAGGTGGGGGCCATCGACGTACCCAAGGACGCCCGCCGGGTCCATGACCACCCTATCCCCCGGATGGGCGGTCTGGCCATCTTCCTGGGCTTCGTGCTGGGCGTGGTGCTCTTTGCCCAGATTGACACCCAGCTGAAGGGCATTCTGCTGGGCAGCGTGGTCATCGTGGCCGTAGGCGTTGTGGACGATATAACCCCCCTGCCCGCTCTGGTAAAGCTGGTGGTGCAGATCGGGGCTGCCCTCATAGCCGTCTGGTTCGGCGTGCGGATAGAGCACCTGGCAAACCCCATCTTCTGGAGCGCCCGGGAATACCTGAATCTGGGGGTCTTCTCCATTCCGGTGACGGTGCTGTGGATAGTGGGCATCACCAACTCCGTGAACCTCATTGACGGGCTGGACGGCCTGGCCGTAGGCGTCTCCGCCATCGCCTCCCTGTCCATGCTGGCCATCTCCATCATGCTGGGCCAGTGGAACACCGCCATTGTGCTGGCCGCCGTTCTGGGCGCCTGCATCGGCTTCATGCCCTACAACCTGAACCCCGCCAAGATCTTCATGGGGGACACCGGCGCCCTGATGCTGGGCTACGTGCTGGCCTGCGTCTCCGTCACTGGCCTTCTGAAATTCTACACCATAATCTCCTTCACCGTTCCCCTGCTGGCCCTGGGTCTGCCCATCTTCGACACGGCCTTCGCCATAATCCGCCGGCTGCTGAAGGGCCAGAACCCCATGAGCCCGGACCGGGGCCACTTCCACCACCGCCTCATCGATATGGGCATGAGCCAGAAGCAGGCCGTGGCCCTCCTTTACGGCATAAGCTCCATTCTGGGCCTCTCCTCCGTTATGATAACCACCAACGGCGAGATGAAGGCTCTGGTGCTGGTCTTCGCCTTTGTGGTGGCTATCGCCATCGGCATCGCCCTCACCCGAAGCCACGCCAAGGAGGAGGAGAAAGCCCCCAACAGCGAAGCCCCCTCTGAACAGTCTGAGCAGGAAAACGAAGAGGACAGACATTGACCGTCTGCCCTCTTTTTTACTGTAAGATGCCCAGGGCCAGAACGCCCAGCATGATGAGGAAATCTCTGTCCCCGCTGTCCTTCCAGAGAAGCCACATGAGGCCCAGGAGCAGAAGGTCGCAGGCGTCCACCCCCGCAGGCAGCGGGAAGGGAGCCGGCGCCGGGCGGGGCGGATGCGGCGGCGGAGGCGGTCTCCGCTCCTGCCGGGGAGACTCTGCAGGCCTTTGGAGGACGAAGGTCTGATAGCGTCTTTCAGAGGCCATAGTCCGCCCCCAGCTCCCGGGTGGCCGCCTGTGCGGCCCCGGCAAGGCCCGCAATTCTCGCAGCCCGGTCCAGGGCCTGCCACCGCTCCGGCTTCAGAAAGGGCTTCAGAGCCTCCACAAGCCGCCGCTTATCGCTGTTTTTTGTGCCGCAGGAGCCCATTATGCGACCCACAAGGCCCATTATTTTGGGGTCCGGGCCGCTCCCGGCCTCCGGGGCCGGCTCGCCGGCGCCCAGGCTGCCGCCGATGGTCTTTGCCATGGCCATGAGCTTCTCCATCTCCTCCGGATTGGAGAGAACGCTGCTGATGGCCTCCTCAATGCCCTCGCCGCTCATTTGCCCAGTATCTCCCGGAGCCGGGAAAAGAGCCTCCGGCCCTCCTCCGTTGCCATGAGCTCCGCAACGGTGCCCTTCACCTTCTCCGTGTCCCCCCGGCGGAGGGCCTCCTCCAGTCTCCTGCCCTCCAGGGCGGCTCTGACTGCCCGGCCGTCCCCGGAGTTAAGAGCACTTTCCAGGGCCGGGCCGTTTTTCTCCACAGCCCTGGCGCCCTCCTGCCCCAGCAGCTTTTCAACGGATTTTTCCATTTCCGTACCCCCTTCCACAGTACAGTATATTCCCTCCCACGAAATGAGGTTACAGCATGAAAGCGCTTATCTTTGCAGACTCCCACAGAATGACAGGCGGCATGGAGCGGGCCATTCTCTGCGAAAAGCCCGACCTGGTCTTCCACCTGGGAGATCTGGAGACCGACGCCCTGGAGCTGGAGCGGCAGTTCCCCTCCCTGAGAATCTACAGCGTGCCGGGCAACTGCGATATGTACACCCGCAGCGACCCTGTCATCATGCCCATCGTCTGCGGCAGGACCTTCTTCTGTGCCCACGGCCACACCTACCACGTTAAGTTCGGCCTCAGCTCCATCATCAACGCAGCCAACGCCGCCCGGGCGGACTTCCTCCTCTTCGGCCACACCCACAGCGCCCTTTTTGAGGACCAGGGCGATATGGTCATCATAAACCCCGGCGCAGTGGGCTATGAGCTGAGCTACGGCGTTCTGGAATTTGACCGGGAGCAATACAGCTACGAGCTCCGTTACGTTTACGATATACCTGCGGACAAATGAAAAACGCCGGCCAGAAGGCCGGCATTTCGTTTGCTGATTTTCAGATATCAGCGAAGTCCTCGCACTCTTCGGGGGTATATTCGACTTCGCCTTCGCCCTCGGTTTCCTTTTTGGGCAGGAGCCTGGAGATGAACTGCATAATATCGTCCTTAAAGTAGATGATGGCGGCAACGGCGGCGGCCACTGCCACGGCGCAGCAGACGATAATGATAATAAGCTTGGTCTCTTTCTTCACGGGGCATACCTCCTTGTAGTCGGCCTATATGATACACTATTTCCGGGAATTTTTCAATACTTTTCACTCTAAAACCTGAAATAAAGTGATTTTACCCAAACGGCGCCAAACTTCCCGACAAAAGTCGGTGAAATTGTGCTTGTAAGTTTCACTTATTTATATTATAATCTCTTTAAAAGTGGGAGTGTGCCCACGGAAAGGCAGTGACATGAATATGGTAAGATTTCAGAATAATTCCGGCAACATCAGTCTTTCCCCCGAAGTCTTCACCACCCTGGTGGGCGAGGCCGCTACAAGCTGCTTCGGCGTGAAGGGTATGGCCATGCGCTCCGTTACGGACGGTCTCGTCCATCTTCTGAAGCGTGAGAGCATGCATAAGGGTGTCTACATCAAATACAGCGAGAGCTCCTCCGTTTCCATCGAGCTCCACATCATTGTGGATGACGGCGTCAATCTGCCGGCTCTCTGCCGCAGCATCATCAGCGAGGTCCGATATAAAGTATCTGAGGCCACCGGCGTCACCGTGGAACGGGTGGACGTTTTTGTGGACTCTATCAGTAAAGATTAACGGAGGACAGTGCCTTGATTTCACAGATCAATGCCGCTCAGTACGAAGTGATGATAAAGAGCGGCGCAGCCTTACTTGAGAAGAACAAGCAGTTCGTAAACGAGCTTAACGTATTCCCCGTGCCTGACGGGGACACCGGCACCAACATGTCCATGACCATCAACGCCGGCGTCACCGCCATGGACGCCAAGCCCTCCCAGACCGTCACCGCCGTGGCGGACACCGCCGCCGGCGCCCTTCTGCGGGGCGCAAGAGGCAACTCCGGCGTTATTCTCTCCCTGCTCTTCCGGGGCATGAGCAAGGCCCTGAAGGGCGTTGAGGAGATGACGGTTTTTGACTTCTCCGCCGCCCTTTCCGAGGGCGTCACCGCCGCCTACAAGGCCGTTATGCGGCCCACGGAGGGCACCATTCTGACAGTCTCCCGGCTGGTGGCCGACGCCGCCGCCAAGTACTGCCAGGAGGGCAGCGACTTCATGGAGCTCTTCGATATTCTCATCCCCGTTGGTGAGGAGGCCCTGCGGAACACCACGGAGCAGAACCCGGTGCTGAAGAAGGCCGGCGTTGTGGACTCCGGCGGACAGGGCTACGTCTTCCTCATCAAGGGCATGCGCTCCGCCCTCATGGGCGAGCCCGTGACCCTGGACGGCAGCGAGAAGGGCGGCAGCGACACTGCCGACTTCGCCTCCTTCACCGATGCGGACATCACCTTTACATACTGCACTGAGTTCATTGTCAACCGTGAAAACCACAAGAGCCCGGAGGCCCTGCGGGACTACCTCTCCGGCATAGGCGACAGCCTGGTTTTCGTGGAGGATGACGAGATAATCAAGGCCCACGTCCACACGGACCAGCCCGGCGAGGTGCTGACCAAGGCCCTTAAGTACGGCTCCTTCGTCTCCGTGAAAATCGAGAACATGCGCAACCAGCACACCCAGATGGTGTTCTCCTCGGAGCCCAAGGCCATGATGCACCCCAAGAACATCGAAACTCCCCCTGAGGAGCAGCCCGGCGAGGCCGAGCCCGAGAAGAAGTACGGCGTTGTGGCCGTCTGCGCCGGCGACGGTATTGAGACCGTTTTCCGTGACATCGGGGTTGACGCCCTGGTCACCGGCGGCCAGACCATGAACCCCTCCACCGAGGATATACTGAAGGCCATTCAGTCCGTCCCCGCCGAGACGGTTTTCGTCCTGCCCAACAATAAGAACATCATCATGGCCGCCCAGCAGTGCGACCCCCTGACGGAGAAGAACGTCATCGTTATCCCCTCCAAGACCATCCCCCAGGGCATCTCCGCCCTCATCAGCTTCGATGAGAGCCTGCCGGAGGAGGAGATGATCGAGGCTATGAAGGCCGCCTGCAAGTCCGTCCGCACCGCCCAGATTACCTACGCCTCCCGGGACTCCGAGTTTGACGGCATGGAGATATCCGCCGGTGAGTACCTGGCCCTTCTGGAGAGCAGCATCGTAGGCAGCGGCAAGGACCTGGCCTCCCTCCTCTCCGCCCTCTCCGAGCGCTTTGCGGAGGACGGCTGCGACGTCATCACGATATATTACGGAGAAGACGTGGACGAGTTCTCCGCCAACGCCGTTGGCGCCAAGCTCTCCGCCGACTTCCCGGAGGCGGACGTCACCGTGGTCTACGGCGGCCAGCCTGTGTATTACTACATGATAAGCGCCGAGTAAGCTTCAAAACGATTTCAGCCGGTCCCCGTCGGGGACCGGCTGATTCTTATTTCTCCTTGAAAAACTCGGCCAGATAATCTTGAAACTGCTCTGTGGTTTCCGCCTCCGGGTACGCATATCCGTACTCCTTGGCCCAGATTTCCCGGTTCAGATGGAGAGGATTATATACATACTTGTAAAAAGCGTGCATATTCACCCCGTCAAACTGCTGCAGGCTCATCAGATAGACGCTTGTGTTTGACACAAGCTGAATCTGCCTTGACTGGCGCCGGGTCCTTCCGTCTGCGGTCTTGTAGGTAACGGAGACCGCCATGCTTGCGGCGTATATGGAATCCTTTGCCGCCGGGTCATAGATCATGGCGCTGATGCTAATTTCTCCCCCTGCGGGCACGGAGAAAGCATCCCCTTTTTCCCATGCAGTTGTGGTGGCAAGTCCGTCGGCGTCTGTTATGGTAACGCTGCAGTTTTCAATTTCCGCCAGTCCGGTAGCGGAGCGCAGGGCGATATCCGTAACGGTAACCTGCTCTCTGGCTTTAAGTGTGAGGATGCTTGAGGATGTGGCCTTGGGATATCCGGCCCTGTAAGGTCCCACCACAGGAGTTGTGCTCATGCCGGTCATCAGGGCTGAGCCCGTATTTGCACTGCTGTCGTTTTCAGCACGAATTATTCCGCAGTTTACCTCGTACTGCTTCCCATTCACCGTCAGCTTCACTGT
>JAFPTE010000078.1 GCA_017400415.1 Oscillospiraceae bacterium | reverse complement strand
CCCAGACCCCGGGCCCGGGGAAGAAGATACATCTTCTGCAGCTCGCAGACTCCATCCTCGCCGGGCAGGGGGCCGATACCCGTGCCGCCTACAACGGTGCCGGCCTCGTCCTCCGCCACCCAGTAGCGGCTTTTCGGCGCAGAGTAAACCTGGGAAAACCGGCCCAGATACGGGTCCGCCCAGGCGGTGCCCTCATGAGCTGCGCCAAATTCAATGAGGCAGGAGCGGATGACGCCCTCCACGGCCGGGTCGTCCCGGGGCTCGATGGGACGGATAAGAAAGGACAAATCACTCACCCTTGTACTCCCGGAGCATGAGCCGGGTAACGACTTCCTTCGGATCCGCCCCGCCGTTTATAATCTCGTCCACGGCGGAGGTTATGGGCATTTCCAGGCCGAACCGGTCCCGGAGGCCCAGAGCTGCAGGCAGGGCGTTGATGCCCTCCACCACCATGCCGACCTCCTTCACAGCCTCCTGGGCGGTCTTGCCGGAGCCGATGAGGAAGCCCGCCCGGTTATTGCGGCTGTGGCGGCTGGTGGCGGTGACGATAAGGTCGCCAATGCCGGAAAGGCCGTAGAAGGTCCGCTCGTCGCAGCCCATGGCCCGGCCCACCCGGACGATTTCCGCCATGCCCCGGGTCATGAGGGCGGCCTTGGCGTTGTCGCCGTAGCCGCTGCCGTCGGAGATTCCGGCGGCCAGGGCGATTATGTTCTTCATGGCGCCGCAGAGCTCCACCCCCAGAATGTCCGAGTTCGTGTAAACTCTGAAAAAGCTGTTGGAGAAGATGCGCTGCACCATTTCGGCGGCCTGGGCGCTCCGGGAGGCGGAGACAATGGCGGTGGGCATGCTCCGGGCAACCTCCTCAGCGTGAGTGGGGCCGGAGAGGGCAACAACGGTGTTTTTGAGAGAGGGGATCTCATTTTCGATAATGTCCGTCATGGTCATGTAGGTCCCGGGCTCCACGCCCTTGGCCACGCTGACGGCGACGGTGCCCGGGGTCCAAAGAGGTGAGGCCTTGGCCGCCACGGACCGCATAAAGACCGAGGGCACGGCGAAAACCGCCAGCCCGGCCCCCTCCAGGGCGGAGGCCATGTCCGCCGTGAGGAAAATATCCTCCGGCAGCTCCATATAGGGCAGGTTGGGGTGCCGCCGGGTGGCGGCAAGGTTATCGATTTCGGCGGGCAGGGCAGACCAGAGGGCCACCCGATGGCCGTTCAGGCTCAGAAGCCGGGCCAGGGCAGTGCCCCAGGTGCCGGAGCCCAGTACTGCAATTTTCATAAAACACCTCCGTGGAGCTTTGCTGCCTCTATTGTGCCACGGATGCGGGAGAAATGCAAGAGGAGATTTTAATACGGTGCTGAATTGAAATTATTTGAACTTTTTCCCGAAAATGCCCAAAAAAGCCTTGCATCTTCGTTGATAACTGTTATAATGATTATATAAATGGGCACCGCCCGATTTAGAAAGGAGAACTATATTATGGGACTTATTGCTAACGTGCTTGGCACCGCTACCGGCTCGCTCTCCGGCGTTCTGGCCGATCAGTACAAGGAATACTTTTACTGCGAGGCTCTTCCTGCCAATGTGATTGTGACCAAGGCCTCCAAGCGCAACACCAAGAACAACAAGGGCCATGACAACATCATCTCCAACGGTTCCGTGGTGGCAGTGGCTGACGGCCAGTGCATGATCATCGTGGACCAGGGCAAGGTGGTCGACATCTGCGCAGAGCCCGGCGAGTTCGTCTATGACACCTCCTCCGAGCCCTCCATCTTTGCCGGCAATCTGGGTACCAGCATTATCGACACCTTCAAGGCCATCGGCCGCCGCTTCACCTTCGGCGGAGAGCCCGGCAAGGATCAGAGAGTCTATTACATCAACCTGAAGGAGCTGGTGGGCAACAAGTACGGCACTCCCAACCCCGTGCCCTTCCGTGTGGTGGATCAGCGCGCCGGTATCGATATCGATATCTCCATCCGCTGCTTCGGCGAGTACAGCTATCATGTCTGTGACCCCATCCTGTTCTACACCAACGTCTGCGGCAACGTAGAGTCCGATTACACCCGTGACAAGCTGGACAGCCAGCTGAAGACCGAGCTTCTCACCGCCCTCCAGCCCGCCTTTGCCAAGATTTCCGAGCAGGGCATCCGCTATTCCGCACTGCCCGGCCACACCATGGAGCTGGCCGACGCCCTGAATGAGGTCCTGTCCGCCAAGTGGCGTCAGCTCAGAGGTATCGAGATCGTCTCCATGGGCGTCTCCTCCGTCACCGCCAATGAGGATGACGAGGCTATGCTCAAGGAGCTCCAGAAGAACGCCGCCTTCCGTGACCCCACTCTGGCCGGTGCCAACTTCATGGGCGCCCAGATGCAGGCCATGAAGGACGCCGCCAATAATGCCGGCGGCGCAGCAGTGGGCTTCATGGGCTACAACATGGCTCAGAACGCCGGCGGCGGCTTCAATCCCGCCACCCTGTACGCCATGGGCCAGCAGCAGCCCCAGCAGCCTGCCGCCCCTGCAGCCGATGGCTGGACCTGCCCCACCTGCGGCACCGTCTCCACCGGCAAGTTCTGCGGCAACTGCGGCACTGCAAAGCCCGTCCCCGCTGAGGGCTGGACCTGCCCCACCTGCGGCAAGGTCAACAAGGGCAAGTTCTGCGGCGAGTGCGGCACCCGCAAGCCCGCCGGAACCCCCAAGTATAAGTGCGACAAGTGCGGCTGGGAGCCTGAGGACCCGGCCAATCCCCCCAAGTTCTGCCCTGAGTGCGGCGATCCCTTCACCGACGACGACAAGGCCTGAGCAATAATCTGTCCGCAGCCCGCTTAATGCGGGCTGCGGCACCATAATCGTCATTTAATCTGTTTTGCCGGAGCTCTGCCCCGGCAAAACACCGCCCAGACCGGCGGGAGCCGGTCCTCGCTCCGACCAATGAGGCGCAAGCCGAAGCGACGGAGAGCGAGCCTCAAATGAGAGCCAGGCGAAGCGGCTCTCATTTGATTAAAACTGAAAGGAGAGAGTAACCTTGCCCTCTCAGGTAACTAACTACAAATGTCCCAACTGCACGGGGCCCCTCCACTTTGTGGGCGCCTCCGGAAATCTTGAATGCGATTACTGCGGCGGCAGCTTTACCGTCCAGCAGGTTGAGGATATGATGGCCCAGGCGGAGGCCAAGGCGGAACAGGCCTTCCAGGAGGCCCAGGCCAGCATAGGCTATGACGCCGGCCAGGACGGCTCCAGCTGGGATAACTCCGGCATCGACTCCTGGGGAGCGGAGGGGGAGAACCTGAAGGTTTACTCCTGCCCCTCCTGCGGCGCCGAGCTCATCTGTGACGAGACCACGGCGGCCACCAGCTGCCCCTACTGCAACAACCCCACCATCGTGCCGGGCCAGTTCTCCGGCGCCCTGAAGCCGGATCTGGTGATACCCTTCAAGCTGGATAAGGATGCGGCTGTTGCAAATCTGAAAAAGCACTATAAGGGCAAGCCCTTCCTGCCAAACGCCTTCACGGAGAATAACCACGTGGAGGATATCAAGGGCGTTTACGTGCCCTTCTGGCTCTATGACGGCGTGGCCGAGGCCAGCGCAGTCTATGACGCCACCCGGAGCCACACCCACCGGGAGGGCAATTACCAGGTCACCACCACGGAGCACTACCGGGTCATGCGTTCCGGCTCCCTCTCCTTTGAGAACGTGCCGGTGGACGCCTCCTCCAAGATGCCCGACGACCATATGGACTCCATCGAGCCCTATGACTACGCCGAGATGCGGCCCTTCTCCACGGCCTATCTGCCGGGCTACCTGGCCGATAAGTATGACGTGACCTCTGAGGAGAGCGCCGAGAGGGCGGACCTTCGCTGCGAAAACTCCGTTCTGGAGTCCCTGCGCAATACGGTCTCCGGCTATGAGTCCGTCTCCACCCTGGATCACGATGTGCAGCTCCACCGGGGCAAGGTGCGCTACGCCCTGATGCCCGTATGGATGCTGAACACCAAGTACCAGGATAAGAACTTCCTGTTCGCCATGAACGGCCAGACCGGCAAGATGGTGGGCGACCTGCCCGTCAGCAAGGCCAAGATGTGGGGCACCTTCGCCGCCATAGCGGCGCCGCTGGCAGCCCTGCTCCTGTGGCTGTTTTCCCACTGAGGAGGTGCGTGATGAAAAGATTTCTCTGCGGCGCAGCCGCCTTTCTCATGGTCATTCTTTTTGCCATGCCCCTGCTTCGGCTTCCTGCCCTGGCCGCCGACCCCACCCAGTACATCTACGATGAGATAGACCTTCTGACCGAGGAGCAGTGGAGCGCTCTCCAGGCCAAGGCCAAGGAGATCTCAGACCGCTACCAGTTCGGCGTCTACATCGTCATTGTGGACGATTACCGGGACTACGGCAGCAAGGAGGCCGAGGGCATCTGGGACGTGGCCACCTACATCTGGAACAGCGAGGGCCTGGGCTACGGCTCCGGCCACGAGGGCTCCATGCTCATGATAAGCATGGATGACCGTGATTATGACAACCGGGCCTTCGGCCCCAAGGGCGAAGTGGCCACAACGGATTACGGCCTTCTCTACATTGAGGATAACTATTTCTTCAATGACCTTAAGCGGAACAACTGGTACGGCGCCTGCAATTCCTATCTGGAGGGCATAAAGTACCTGCTGG
>JAFPTE010000077.1 GCA_017400415.1 Oscillospiraceae bacterium | reverse complement strand
TTTGAATATCTCTGCCTGGTGCTGCCAGATTGCGGAAATAAGAATCACCGGGACCATGGCCAGAAATATGAGGAGCTTTTTTATAAACTCCCGGCAGGCGTCGTCTTCCCACAGGAGCACAAGGGCTGCCAGAATAATGCCAAGCGCCATAAGCACGGCGAACACCTGCAATGCGAATGCTTCCATTTTATTATCTCCCTTCCCGGGGGCTCCGGCCCCCTTGACGGGATAAGAATAACAGATAATCGGTACAAAAAATGCGACAAACTCTCTAAAGGTTGACAAAGGGATATGCGTTGTGATATATTATTAAAGAACCCGGTTTCTGGCACTTTTTTCCAAAAAACCGCTTGATAGGGGCAGTATTAATGGCAATAGTAAAGAAATGCAGTCACTGCGGCAGCATCCTTGCCGAGCAGTACAAATTCTGCACAAACTGCGGCTCTCCGGACCTGCAGATAGAGTATGTGGATGAAAACGGCCTTCCCGAAACGCCGCCGGTGGGCACGGTCCTTAACGGACAGACGGTGAACAGCCAGAGCTCCGGCACCCACGCCGCTCCGGAGGTAAAGCCTGCGGAGAACGTCATAGCCGGGACCGTAGGCGCTCTGCTCTTCGGCTTGCTGGGGGCGGGCATCTACTTTATTCTGTATCAGCTCAATATAATCGCCGGGGTCTGCGGCCTGGTGACCTTTGTCCTGGCTAACTTCGGCTACGGCCTTTTCTCCGGCAACAGGCAGGGCTCCACCCTGGGGGTTGTCATCTCCTTCATCGTCATGCTGGTGATGATTGCCCTGGCTCAGTATCTGTGCATCTCTTACGTTGTCTATGACGCCTTAAAGGCGGAGTACGATATAAACTTCTTCGACGCAGTGAAGGCCACGCCGGAGTTTCTGAAGGATCCGGAGATTAAGGAGCCGGTCATGGGCGACCTGGTCTTTGCCTATATCTTCGGCATCATCGCCACCGTCAGCGCCATTTTCACAAACCGGAAGAACAAAAAAGCAAAGTAAAAAAACGCCGCCTCGGTTCGCATAAACCGGGGCGGCTGTCGTATTTGGTTCAGGGCAGAGCCGGCGGCTTTGCCCTGACTTTTTTTATCTTGCCCAGAAGAGGCTCTCGGTCAGGTCCCTGGCGGGGAAGAGGGCGATGGCCGGGTCGTTATTTGCGGCGTGGAGCATGAGACGGAAGATATCGTCCTCCTTCTCGCCGATAAGGGCGGCCAGCTGGGCGGCGGTCATGGGAACGCCCTGGCTCTTAAGGGCCTCCACGGCCTTGTTCTTGGCCTCGATAAGTCCGCCGGCGGCCTTCTTGCCGAACTCCACGGCGGGCTGGTGATAGGCGTTTATGCCGATGAGGCAGCCGTAGATACCCACGGCACGCTCAAAGACGGCGATGAGCTGGCCCACGTTGTAGGCGTCCACCTGGGGAACGGTCAGAGTCATGGTGCGCTTGCCGTGGCTCTCCAGGGCCTTCTTGGTGCCCAGCATGAAGGCGTTCAGATAGTCGCCGGAGGTGCTGCCCTCGCCCACGATTTCGGAGGGGCCCTGACGGTCCTTCAGAACCTGGACGAAGACCACGAAGATGTTGGCGGGGCCGCCCACAAGCTGCTGAACGTAGCTGTGCTGGTCGCTGGTGCCCTTGTTGCCCAGAACGGCCAGACCCTGGTGCACGGTGTTGCCCAGCAGGTCAAGCTCCTTGCCCAGGCTCTCCATGCAGAGCTGCTGCAGATACTTGGCAAACAGGTCCAGTCTGTCCTTGTAGGGCAGGACAACCATGGTCTCGCCGCCCATGCCGCCGGTGCAGCGGTACCAGCTGAGGGCCATGATGGCGGCGGGGTTATTCATGACCTCGTCGCAGCGGTCCAGCTCGTCCATATCGGCTGCGCCCTTCAGGAAGGAGTCAATGTCCATGCCCTTCAGAGCCAGGGGCAGCAGGCCCACGGCGCTCATGACGGAGGTGCGGCCGCCGACCCAGTCCCACATGGGGAAGATGTCGATCCAGCCCTCGCCCTTGGCCACGTTGTAGAGCTTGGAGCCCGTGCCGGTGACGCAGACGGCGAACTTGGCGAAGTTAAGGCCGTTTTTCCTGTAGAAGGCCTTGGCCTCCTCCATGCAGTTGCGGGTCTCGATGGTGCCGCCGGACTTGGAGATGACGATGGTCAGGGTGCGGCTCAGCTCGGGCAGAACGGCCTCAAAGACGTTGTCCATGCCCTCCGGGTCCGTGTTGTCCATGAAGTAAAGGGTCATCTTGTCCTGGGGGGTCTTCAGTGCCTTGTCCACAAAGACGGGGCCCAGGGAGGAGCCGCCGATGCCGGCAACGATAACATTCTTGAACTTCTCACCGGTGCCGGAGAGGATCCTGCCCTCGTGCACTGCGGCGGCGAAGGCCTTGATGCGGGCCAGGCACTCCTGAATTTCGGCGGTGAGGGCGGGAGTGGGGGCCTTCTCGGGGGCACGGAGCCAGTAGTGGCCCACCATGCGCTTCTCGTCAACGTTTACAACTGCGCCGGCGTCCAGCTGGTGCATTCCCTCCAGGGCGGCCTTGATTTTGCCGTCCATGGAGGCCAGGTAGGCCCAATCCAGGCCCATGCCGGAGTAGTCCAGCATAAAGCCGGTGGAGGGGGCATAGAAAAGGGAATTCTTCAGGCTTTCCATAATTCATACACTCCTTTTTATATATGCGGCAAGCTCCCTGAGCCTCTGAGCCGCTTTGTTTCTGTCTTCTTCCCGGGCGTGCCAGCACCAGTTGTGCTCCGTGGTGCCGGGGCTGTTCATGCGGGCCTCGTCTCCCAGACGGAGCAGGTCCTGCAGGGGGGTGATGATGACCCTTGCGCCGGAGGAGTAGATGTTTTTCAGTATAAGGTCCGCAGTCTCAACGGGGTCACGGTCCGGGTAATACTCGCTGCACCAGCCGATGAGGGTGGGGTTATCGTGGGTGCCCGGGTAGACCACCTTGTTCTTGGGCACGTAGCCCCTGGTCACGTCTCCGTCATAGAACTGGGCCGGGTCGATGCCCATCATGCCCGTCTGGGAGATGAGGGCGTTCACGGCGGGGGTGATGAAGCCCAGGTCCTCCGCAATGGCACGGAGGGGGCCCAGCTCCCTGTAAACCGCATTGAACAGGTCCATGCCGGGGCCGAAGACCCAGCGGCCGTTCACGGCCTTGTCCCCGGCGGGGATGGCCCAGTAGCTCTCAAAGCCCCGGAAGTGGTCCAGCCGCACCGTATCGTAAAGGTCGAAGGCCCGGCGGAACCGGCGGATCCACCATTTGTAGCCGGTTTTTTTCATGTAGTCCCAGTTGTAGATGGGGTTGCCCCAGAGCTGGCCGTCCTTGCAGAAGTAGTCAGGGGGCACACCGGCCACCAGGGCGCTGCGCCCGTCGGCGTCCACGGCGAACATCTCCGGCGAGGCCCAGAAGTCCGAGGAGAAGGAGGAGACGTACATGGGCATATCGCCGATTATGCGGATGCCCTTCTGCCGAGCGTGGTCCCGGACCTTCTGCCACTGCGCCTCAAAGAGGAACTGGGTGAAGCGGTAATAAGCGGCCTCAGAGGCCAGCTCCTTATTCTTGTAGAGGTCCGGGCTGTATTTTACGGCGTCTCCGGGCCACCTTGTCCGGTCGTCGCCGTATTTTTCCCGGACGGCGCAGAACATGGCGTAGGGGAGGAGCCACTCCTCATGGGCCCTGCAGAAGTCCTCATACTCCCGGCTGGGGGTGAATTTTGAAAACCTCGCCCGGAGCTCCTTCTCGGAAAGGCCCAGAAGGTCCGTGTTCCCCGCAAAGGCGGAGGCCCCGGCGTAGGGGGAGCCGTAGGAGTCCGTGGGATTCAGGGGCAGAATCTGCCAGTATTTCTGGCCGCAGTCCGAGAGCATGTCGATGAACTCCAGGGCGCTTTTGCCGATGGTGCCCCTCTTGCCGGCGCTGGGCAGGCTGGTCACGTGGCACAGAACGCCGGTGCCCTCCTCCATAGGGGCCGCAATGGCCTTCTCGGGGGATGTGAAGTGTATAACCGCACTGCCAAGCTGCCGCAGCTTCAGGGTCAGGGACCCGTCCTTTTTCTGAATGGGCAGATTGCCGATGAGCTCGGCGTAAGTATCCGTGAAGGCGGGAATCGTGACCTCCACCTCCCGGGAGAGGGAGCGGTTTATCATGACGGTGATGACCTCGCCGTCCTTTTTTCGGTGATAGCCGAAGACGTCCGCACCCCAGGAGAAGGGCTCGAAATCCCCGTCAACCAGGGTGGAGAAGCTTTTCCGCAAAGCGATGCAGTTGCGGAGCATGGTCCTGCAGTCCCCGTCCTCATGGCCCCAGGGGTAGGTGGAGCGGTTATAGGGGTCCGTGTAGCCCTCCAGACCGGCCTCATCCCCGTAATAGACGCAGGGTACGCCGGGGAAGGTCATCTGCAGGAGCTCCATGAGCCAGAGCCGCCCCTTGGCCAGGCCCCGCTGCTCCTCGGTCAGCTTATAGAGGGCCTTGCCCTCCTCGCTCAGGTACTCCGGCTCCGGGGCGCCCCCCAGAATGGTCATGAGCCGGGCCCGGTCGTGGCTGCCCATAAGGTTAAGGGTGGAGTAGAAGGCCTCTCTGGGGTAGTTCTCCCGTAGGGCTGTGACGCACTCGCTGACCTCCCAGGCAGGTATTTTGCCCAGAATGAAGCGGCTGACGGCGTCCCGCAGGGGGTAGTTCATAACGGAGTCCAGCTCACTGCCCTGGAGGTATTTCCGGAGCTGGGAATAGCTTATCTTGTTGGAGGCGTCCTCCCAGACCTCCCCCAGAAGCAGGCCCTGGCCGCCCTTTTCCTCAATAACTGCGTCCTTTATCTTCTCGATGAAGGAGTCCGGCAGCTCGTCGGCCACGTCCAGCCGCCAGCCGTCAGCTCCTGCCCGGAGCCACCGGCGGACGATGGAGTCCCTGCCCTCGGTGATGAAGCTCTGGTAGCTGGGAGTCTCCTCAATGATGTCCGGCAGGTCGTCCACGCCCCACCAGCAGCCGTAGGTGCCGTCCTCATTCCAGCGGTACCAGCTCCGGTAGGGGCTCTGCTCGGACTGGAAGGCGCCTACGGAATCGTAGTTGCCGTATTTGTTGAAATAAACGCTGTCGCAGCCCGTGTGGTTGAAGACCCCGTCCAGGATGATGTGGATGCCCAGCTCATGGGCCCTGCTGCACAGGTCCCTGAAGTCCTTCTCCGTGCCCAGCATGGGGTCGATTTTCGTGAAGTCGCCGGTGTCGTACCGGTGGTTGGAGGCGGCCTCGAAGATGGGGTTCAGGTACAGAACGGTTATGCCCAGCTCCTTGAGGTGAGGCAGCTTTTCCTCAATGCCCTTCAGGGAGCCGCCGTAGAACTCCCAGCTGACAACCCGGCCTTCCTCGTTTTTCTCGTAGCGGACGGGCTTGTCCCAGCTCTCCGCAAGGGTGCGCCGGGGTCCGTTTGCGTGGCCCTTCAGAGCCTTCTCGGCTCTATGCTTCCACTTGGCGTCCCGGTTGTAGCGGTCCGGGAAAATCTGGTAGACTATGCCGTTTTTGTACCACTCCGGCACGGCTCTGGGCTTATAGACGGTGATCTGAAAGGAGCTCGTCTCCCAACCGTAGTAGAGAACACCCTCGCCGCCCACGGTGCCCTGCTTTGCCCCGTAGGTCACGGAGGAATAGCCCGTGTCGATGATGAAGGTGTACCAGAGAAGGCAGGCCTCCTCCGGACGTATGACCGCCGTGAAGCGGGTGCGGCCGTCAACGGGGGAGGGGGTCATGCTGTAAAAGCTCTCCCCACGGCCGTCCACCCAGGTCCTCAGGCGGCAGGAGGCTCCCGGTGCGTCCCACACGTCCACGGAAAGGGTTATCTCCTCCCCGCAGGGGGAGGCACCGAAGGGCGTGCGGTACTCAGGGAGCCGTGAATTGTGATA
>JAFPTE010000076.1 GCA_017400415.1 Oscillospiraceae bacterium | reverse complement strand
AGCTGCTATGCGGATATCATCGCCATGCGCCACCCCAAAGAGGGCGCGCCGCTGGTAGCCGCCATGAACGCCTCCGTCCCCGTTATCAACGCGGGTGACGGCGGGCACAACCATCCCACCCAGACGCTCGCCGACCTGCTCACCATCTATCGGGAAAAGGGCCGCTTCGACCATCTCACTGTGGGCCTCTGCGGCGATTTGAAATTCGGCCGCACCGTTCACTCCCTCATCTCCGCGCTCAGCCGCTATGAGGGGCTCAACTTCGTGCTCATCTCCCCCGAGGAGCTGAAGCTGCCCAGCTACGTGAAGAAGGACGCCCTGAAGGAAAAGGGCATTCCCTACACCCAGACCACGGATCTGGAGGCTGCCATGCCGGAGCTGGACATCCTCTATATGACCCGGGTCCAGCGGGAGCGGTTCTTCAACGAGGAGGACTACCTGCGCCTGAAGGACAGCTACATCCTTACCCCGGAAAAGCTCCGCCTGGCAAAGCCGGATATGTCCGTTCTTCACCCCCTGCCCAGGGTAAACGAAATAAGCGTGGCTGTGGACCGGGATCCCCGGGCGGCCTACTTCAAGCAGGTGCTGAACGGCAAGTACATGCGCATGGCCCTCATATTAATGCTTTTGCGGGAGGCGGGAACACTGTGAACGTTGACTCCATAAAAAACGGCGTGGTCATCGACCACATAACCCCCGGCGGCGGCATGCGGCTCTATGAGCTTCTGAAGCTGGACAGCCTGGACGTGCCCGTGGCCCTTATGAAAAACGTCCAGAGCCGGAAGATGGGGAAGAAGGACATTCTGAAAATCGACGCCGATATCCCCATTGACCTGGACGTGATCGCCTTTGCGGAGCCCGGGGCAACAGTTAACATAATCAGAGACGGCCGGCTTCTTGAGAAGCGTGAGCTGACCCTGCCCAGGCGGCTTGTGAACGTGGTGCGGTGCCTGAACCCCCGGTGCATCTCCGCCACGGAGCAGGAGCTGGACCAGATTTTCCTTCTGACTGATCCGGAAAACAAGGTTTACCGCTGCCTATACTGCGAGACCAGAGCAAAGAAGTAAAAAAGATTTCGCCCCGGTTCTGTCCGGGGCGTTTTTATGCCTTGCGGCCCGGAATAAAGTATGGTATAATTACTGTGTATGTCTGTCAGAAGGGAGACTTTCTTTTGAATAAAAAGCTCATTGACTTTATTGACCGGAGCCCTACGCCCTTTCACGCCGTAAGGAATATCTCGCAGCGGCTGGAGGGGGAGGGCTATACCCGCCTTTCCGAGGCTGAGAGCTGGAGCCTGGAGCAGGGCAGGGGATATTATGTCACCCGCAACGGCTCCTCAGTCATCGCCTTCCGGATTCCGGAGGGGGAGAGGGCCGGGTTCATGATCTCCGCCGCCCACTGCGACAGCCCCTGCTTCCGCCTGCGAGACGTTCTGGAGGAGCCCAAGGGTGACTTCGTCCGCCTCTCCTGCGAGGGCTACGGCGGCATGATTTACTCCACCTGGCTGGACAGGCCCCTTTCCGTGGCGGGCCGGGTCCTGGTCAGGACCGAGAAGGGCGCCGCAGCAAGGCTTGTGGATTTTTCCGAGCCTGTCTGCATCATGCCCAACGTGGCTATCCACATGAACAGAAACGCCAACAAGGACACCAACTATAACCCCGCCGTGGACCTGCAGCCTCTTTACGGTCTTAAGGGCCGGGCGGGCACCATGAGAGAGCGGGTGGCTGCCCTGGCCGGTGTGAAGAGCGAGGATATCCTGGGCACCGATCTGTACGTTTATAATCCCCAGAAGGGCGTGGAGTGGTCCGACTTCGTCACCGCCCCCAGGCTGGACGACCTGCAGTGTGTCTTCTCGACTCTGGAGGCCTTTCTGAGCAGCGGGACCGCCGCCTCCGTGCCGGTCATGGCGGTGTTCGACAATGAGGAGGTGGGCAGCCACACCAAGCAGGGCGCCGCCTCCACCTTCCTGCGGGACACTCTGGAGCGCATCAACGCCGCCCTGGGCGGAGATTCCGAGGATATGCGCCGGGCCGTGGCCGCCAGCCTTATGCTCTCCTGCGATAACGCCCACTCCGTCCACCCCAACCATCCGGAGTACGCAGACTCTATGAACAAGCCCATTATGAACGGCGGCATAGTCATAAAGTTCAACGCCGCCCAGCGCTACACCTCCGACGGAGTCTCCACGGCCCTCTTCAGGCTCATATGCAGTGAGGCCGGGGTGCCAGTCCAGACCTACGCCAACCGGCCGGATATCCCCGGCGGCGGCACCCTGGGCAACATCTCCGCCAGCCAGGTGAGCCTGGACGCTGTGGATATCGGCCTTGCCCAGCTGGCCATGCACTCCTCCTGCGAGACCGCAGGCGCAGAGGATACGGAATATATGATAAAGGCCGTAAGGCTCTTCTTTGAAAAAACCCTTGTTCCCGGCGAAAACGGGGAGTACGAGCTGAGGTAAACAGATGAATTATGACGTAATCATTATCGGCGCCGGCCCCGGCGGCATTTTCTCCGCCTATGAGCTGACGAAGAAGACCGATAAGCTGAAAATCGCCGTTTTTGAGACAGGCAACCCCCTGCAGAAGCGGAAGTGCCCCATTGACGGCAAGAAGATAACCCACTGCATAAACTGCCCCACCTGCGCCATCATGAACGGCTTCGGCGGCGCCGGCGCCTTCTCCGACGGCAAGTACAACATCACCAACGACTTCGGCGGCACCCTCTATGAGTACATAGGCCGCCAGCGGGCCCTGGAGCTCATGCATTACGTGGACGATATCAACATGAGCCACGGAGGTCAGGGCACCAAGCTCTACTCCACCGCCGGCAGCCAGTTCAAGAAGCTGTGCATGCAGAACGGCCTGACCCTGCTGGACGCCTCGGTCCGCCACCTGGGCACGGATATCAACTACGTGGTCCTGGAGAACATATATAACGAGCTCAGGGAAAAGGTGGAGTTCTTCTTCAACACCCCCGTGGAGCGCATCGAGAAGGCTGAGGGGGGCTATAAGGTCTTCCACAAGGGGGGAGAGGATGAGGCGAAAAAGCTCATCGTCTCCGTGGGCCGCTCCGGCTCCAAGTGGATGGAGGAGGTATGCTCCTCCCTGGGCATCGGCACAAAATCCAACCGTGTGGACCTGGGCGTTCGGGTGGAGCTCCCGGCGGAGATATTCTCCCACATAACGGATACCCTGTACGAGAGCAAGATCGTCTACCGCACCCGGAAGTTTGAGGACTACGTCCGCACCTTCTGCATGAACCCCAACGGCATTGTGGTGAACGAGAACACCAACGGCATCGTCACCGTCAACGGCCACAGCTTTGAGGACCCCAGCCGGAAGACCGGCAACACCAACTTCGCCCTGCTGGTGTCCAAGCACTTCTCCGAGCCCTTCAAGGACTCCAACGGCTACGGCGAGAGCATCGCCCGCCTCTCCAACATGCTGGGCGGCGGAGTTATGGTCCAGCGCTTCGGGGACCTGGAGCGGGGCCGCCGCAGCACCGTGAAGCGAATTGAGGAGGGCGTTGTGCGCCCGACCCTGTCCGCCACCCCCGGGGACCTGAGCCTGGTACTGCCCAAGCGGATCCTGGACGGCATCATCGAGATGATCCACGCCCTGGACAAGATTGCCCCGGGCACCGCCAATGACGACACCCTTCTCTACGGGGTGGAGGTCAAGTTCTACAATATGGAAGTGAACCTCTCCAACCGGCTGGAGACCTGCTGCCCGGGCCTGTTCATCATCGGCGACGGCAGCGGCGTCACCCACTCCCTCTCCCACGCCTCCGCCAGCGGCGTCTTCGTGGCGGATGAGATTCTGGAAGAACTCCTGTAAATAATCTGTCCTTTAAGCTATCTTTAAGCTTCGTAAGATATCATACGGACAGAAAGAGGTGACTCATATGTCAAGTGCAGTAAAAACCATCCTGGCCATAGTGGCCGTTCTCCTGGCCTTTCTTGTGGCGGTGGGCCTTTATATACTCCCGACCCTGGGGGAGGAAAGCGACGGCACGGCAGCCAGTACCGGCACCCAGATCTCCGATACGAATGTAAGCTCCGGCACCGATAAGACCGATAACTCCCCGGCGTCCAACACCGGCGACAAAACGGGCAGTGACACAGAGACCGGCACGAATCCCGCCGCCTCCACCCCGGTGTTTACGGAGTCCGAGCCCAAGTCCGGAGCCGTCATAACCTTCTCCGGCAGCAGCGTGGCCGTTACCGGCTCCTCCGCCGCCGCAGTGAAGGTGGAGGGCACGGCGGTGACCATCTCCGCCGCCGGCACCTATACCGTCACCGGCACCTCTTCGGAGGGCAGCGTGAAGGTTAAGAAGGGCACCACCGGCGTGACCCTGGTCCTCAAGAATCTGGACCTGACCTGCTCCACCACCGCCCCTGTCAGCATAAACAAGACCTCCAAGGCCACCATCTGGGTATCCGGCACCGTGACCCTTACGGATAAGGAGGACCTGGCCAACGATACGGACAGCGAAACCTCCACCTTTGAGGGGGCCGCCATCAAGGTCAAGAGCGGCGCCAGCCTGACCGTCACCGGCTCCGGCACCCTCAATATAAACGGAAACTGCAAGAACGGCATCAAGGGCGCCGCCGAGAGCGTTATTATCCTCACCGGCGGGGTCACCTCCAACATCACCGCTGCCAATAACGGTCTGGCAGCCGACGGGGCCGTGGCCATCCAGAGCGGCGTCGTCAATGTCAATGCGGTGAACGAGGGCATCAAGGCCGTTCCCGACGACGGGGACGCAGCCTCCGCCGGGACTATCTACATCACCGGCGGCACCGTCACGGTCCAGAGCAAGGATAAGGGTATTCAGGCCCTGGAGATAAACGTGGGAGGCGGCACTCTCTCCGTCACCAGCGAGGACGACGCCTTCAACGCCGCCGTGATTAACGTGACCGCAGGGAACGTGACCGTCAACACCGGGGATGACGGCTTCCACGCCGACTCCACCGTTACCTTCGGCGTTCTGGGAGAGGAAGGCCCCAACGTGAACATCGCCAACTCCCATGAGGGCATCGAGAGCGGCGACATCGTCCTGAACAGCGGCAATATCTACGTCTACGGCACGGACGACGGCATCAACGCCGCCGACGGCTCCGGCAACAACAACGTTTCCAGCTTCGGCGGCCGGGGCGGCATGAGCACACCCACCGCCACCCTGACGGTAAACGGCGGCACCCTCATCGTGGAGACGCCCACCGGGGATACGGACGCCATCGACTGCAACGGCAGCTATATCCAGAACGGCGGCACCGTCCTGGTGCTGGGGGGCAATTCCACCGGCTCCATGGCCGGCAGCGTGGACGTGGACGGCACCATCACCGTCAAGGGCGGCCTTATCGTGGCCCTGGGCGGCATCTGCGAGACCCCCGGCTCCGACTCCGTGAACACCGTTGTGGTGGGCCGCACGGCCTTCTCCGCCGGCTCCTACGTCATCAAGGACTCCAAGGGAACGGAGATTTACTCCTTCACCCTGAAAAAGACCTTTACGGGCTGCTGGATCAGCGCCGATACGCTCACCCTGAACGAGAGCTATACCATCACGAAGGACGGCTCGGAGTTCTACTCCTGGACCCAGTCCGCCCAGACCGTGGGCTCTGCAGGCACCGGCTCCGGCTGGGGCGGCGGCTTCGGCGGCGGCGGGAGAACCGGCGGCCGCAGATAAGTCTGAATACGACCTTGCCTCTCTGCTTTTTCCGGCAGAGAGGCTATTTTATTCGGCAATTTCACAAAAACAAAAAATCTGAAACTTTTCTCTTACATTTTCCGGAAAATTATGATATAATCTACATAAATAAGTGACAACAGAAGGGTGTATCGCAATTATTTGGCATACGGCTTAAACCACTGCCGTATCTGGGGCTTTTTTCTCCGGGGGGAGCAGCAATGTACAATATCGGCGATCTCATAATCTATTCCGGCGAGGGCGTGTGCCGCGTGGAGGCCGTTGGGGAGGCCAGCGTCACCGGAGCCAGCAAGGACAGGCTCTATTATACCCTTGCGCCCCTTTACAGGACGGGGAAAATCTTTGCGCCGGTGGATGCCGGCATCTTCATGCGGCCTGTCATAAGCCGTGATGAGGCCCTGGATATAATCGCCAAGATCCCTGCCGCCCCGGCGGAGGTCTGCGACAACCGCAACATCCGTTTCCTTTCGGAGCATTACCAGGAGCGCATGCAGCGCCATGACTGCCTGGAACTGGTGAAGCTCATAAAGGCTGTCTGGTCCAAGCGGACCATCGCCCTTAAAAAGGGCAAGAAATTAGGGCAGATTGACGAGCGCTTCATGAAGCGGGCGGAGGATATGCTCTACGGTGAGCTGGCCGTGGCGCTGGATATCCCCAAGGACGGAGTGAGGGATTATATAGCCGCCTCAGTGGGCCCAATCTGCTCGGAAAACTGAAAAAATGCCCCGCACCCTTACCGGTGCGGGGCTTCGCTTATGCAAGAATGGGCTGTATCTGTTTTCCTGCCAGGGCGAGGAGGGCCGTTTCCTGGAGCTTTTCCAGGTCCGATACAAGGCTCAGGGGCTTTTTTTCCGGGTCGTCCTGGCGGAAGGGCACGAAGTAGAAGTGCCGCCGCTCCAGCAGCAGCCCCAGGTTCTTTGCGCAGGCGCCCAGCCCGTCGTTTGTGGAGATGGCTATGACCACCGGCCTGCCGCCCCGCAGGTGGCTCTTCACCGCCATTGTGACGGCGGTGTCGTTGATTCCCCGGGCAAGCTTTCCCAGGGTGTTTCCGGTGCAGGGCGCCACAGCCAGAACGTCCAGCATGCCCCTGGGGCCGATGGGCTCCGCCCCCGTAACCGTGGTTATGGGCTCCCGGCCGCACAGGTCCCGGAGCCTGTTTTTTATGTCCTCCGCCCGGCCGAAGCGGGTGTCCGTTCCGGCGGCGGTCTCGCTCATGATGGGTATCACCTCAAAGGTCTCCGTCAGAGACGGCAGTACCCGGAACAGGGCCTCAAAGGTGCAGAAGGAGCCGCAGAGGGCCAGCCCCAGTTTTGGTTTTTCCAATGCTCACAACTCCGTCAACATATTCCGGAGGGCAGTATGAATGGCGCCGGCGGCGCTTTTGGGAGCGTACCGGCCCGGTATGCCGGAGGCTACGGAGACCGCCCGGCCAAGTCTTCCGGCGGCGCCCATGTCAAAGCCGTAGGGAGGGCTGGCCAGCTCCAGAAGAAACACGTCCGGCCTTGTGAGGCTCAGCTCGTTCTGTCCAAGAATAGGGCTGGGCACCGTGTTTATAATCGCATCGGCAGTCCAAAGCTCGCCGTCCGGGTCCCTTATCGCCCGGACCCCCAGTTCCGCAGCCCGGACCAGACTCAGGGCAGAGCGGCACAGGCAGGCCGTGTCCGCCCCCAGTGCCCGGAGCCTGCGGCACAGCTCAAGCCCTATTCTCCCGCCGCCGGTGACCAGAAAGCGGCCCTCCCGCAGGGTGATGGGCAGGGCGTCCATAAGACAGCGCAGGGCGCCCTCCGCCGTGATGGAGGCATTCAGGTACAGGAGGGCTTCCTCCTGATAGTAGTCTCTGACCTTCGGAAAGAGGCTCCGGAGCCCCTCCGCCTTTCCCGCAAAAACGGCGCAGTCCGGGTCCAGAGCGGACCGGAGAAGGGCCGGGGAGACCCCCTTGCCGGAGAGGGGACAGGGGATATTTCCCTCCCGGTCCAGAGCGGGCAGGGGAAGGATGCAGGCCCGGGCGCCGGAAGCGGCCTTTTCCAGGGGAACATCGTCCCCCAGGCCGAAAGCTGAAACCTCATGGCCGTCCCGGCGCAGAAGGTCCCGCAGATATATAAAGCGGCGGTCGCCGCCCACAAGAAGCAACTTCATAAAGCACCTCCGAGGCATACTATGCCGGGCTCCGGCCCGGAGGCACAAAAAAGCCGCCCGTAGGGGCGGCGGTTTTATTTGCGGAGCAGGGGCAGCTTCCAGAGCTTTACGCGCCTTGCCTTGCGGATGTAGTGAGCAACGGTGGAGCTGAGAACGAAGCCGATACTCATGCCCAGCAGGGTCAGAAGGCAGCTTGAGCCGTTGGTCTCGAACATCTGGCGGTTCTGAACGTAAACCCCGATGAGGGAGTAGAAGAACAGGTCGCCGGGGATCAGGGGCACGATGGAGGGGTAGAGGAAGTAGGTGGCCGGGTCCTTCCGGGCGGTGGCCATGAGCTCGGCGTACAGGGAGGCCACGAAGGCCGCCAGGGTGACGTACATGAGCCGTATGGGTATAACAGCGGAGGAGAGAATCAGCACAACTCTTGTAAGTGCGCCGCCCAGGCCCGCCCAGACCAGGTCGTGAGGGGGGATGCGGAACACCACGCCGAAGGCCACGGAGGCCAGGGCGCTGACGGGGATAAGTATCCAGGGGTTTGTGAGAGGCACGGCCGTGGTGCTCATGCTGTCGGCGCTGCGGATGAACAGGGAGAGGGCCACGAAAATGCCCATAGCCAGGGCAAGAGTCTCCACAATGACCTTGGCAAGCTGCAGGATGCCGTTCATCTCATGGCCGCACAGAAGGTTCCGCACGGCGTTTACCAGGGGTATTCCGGGAATCAGCAGCATGGAGACGGTGATGAGAATTACGGGCCCGTTGTCGCTCAGGTGGAAGAAGGTCAGCGCCAGGGCCGAAACTGAGGCAATGAACATGGTGACGGCGTTTACAACAATGCGGTCCAGCCCGGGCTTTGCCATCAGGAAGGCCACGTAGTGCAGAATGACCGTGACCACAGCCACAGCCAGCACCTCCCGCCAGGTGCCGCCGAAGATAATCGCCAGGCACATCATGGCGGAGACCTGGCCCAGAAGCACCGCCCAGTCCGCATAGTCCCGGGCATTCTCCGCCTCCTGCAGCATCTTGCCCAGGCGCTCCGGCGCCGGACGGGTGGAGGCGACGGTGTAGGAGAGGCGGTTGAGCCTCTTGAGCCGCTCCAGATGGATTCCGGCGGCGGGAATTGAGAACTGACGGGCGGCATAGCGTCCCTCGCCGTCCCGGCCCGCAACGGAGATATAGGTGCTGAGCAGGTAAACGCTCACGTCGTGGAGCTCGTAAACATGGCAGATATGCTCAACGGCCAGGCTCACCCGTTCCGTATTGGCGCCGGAGAGAATCATGCTGCGGCCCAGGGCTGCGCAGAAGTCCAGCACCTCCTCCAGGTGGCTCTGACGGCGGTGTTCGATTGTCTCTTTTTTGGGCATGAGGATTCCCCCTTTTCACCAAATATTACCATAATCCGGGAAAATGTCAAGACTCCGGAGATACAAAAAGCCGCCGCTCCCAAGGGGAGCGGCGGCCTTTTTGCCGGGAAGCTTACTTCTTGATGAACTTGTTGTAGAGCCAGATGAGCAGGCAGGCACCGGCAACGGATACGATGATGGTGCCGATGATGCCGCCGGCGCCCAGGTTGAAGAAGCCCAGAATGAGGCCTCCAACAAAGCCGCCTACGATACCAAGAACAATGTTCATGACCAGGCTGTTTTCAACCTTCATGATTTTTCCGGCCAGCCAGCCGGAGACTCCGCCGATGACGAGGCCTACGAGAATGTCCCAAAGCATGTTTCGTTTCTCCTATCTATTTAAATATTTATAGGTGCGCTGATTAATACATGCCCATGTCGCCGCCGGCAGGAGCGGCGGGGGCTGCGGGGGGAGTGGGGATGTCGGCCACCAGGCTCTCGGTGGTCAGGACCACGGAGGCCACGGAAGCGGCGTTCTCCAGAGCGGAGCGGCAGACCTTGGTGGGGTCAACCACACCGGCTTCGATCATGTCGCAGTACTCCTCGGTAGCTGCGTTGAAGCCGAAGTTGGCGTTGTCGGAGCCCTTGACGGCGTTCAGAATAACTGCGCCCTCCAGGCCGGCGTTCTCGGCAATCTGCTTGATGGGGGCCTCGAGAGCCTTGGCAACCAGGGCGGCGCCGGTCTTCTCATCGCCCACGGAGTTCTTCACAAGCTCGGCCACGGCCTTGCCGGCAACCACGTATGCGGTGCCGCCGCCGGCCACGATGCCTTCCTCAACGGCGGCTCTGGTGGCGTTCAGGGCGTCCTCCATGCGGAGCTTCTTTTCCTTCATCTCAATCTCGGTGGCAGCGCCGACCTTGATGACGGCAACGCCTCCGGCGAGCTTGGCAAGGCGCTCCTGGAGCTTCTCCTTGTCGTACTCGGAGGTGGAGACCTCGTACTCCGCCTTGATCTGCGCGACTCTCGCGGCTATGTCGGCCTTGTCGCCGGCGCCGTCAACGATGATGGTGTTCTCCTTGGTGCTCTTGACCTGGCGGGCGGTGCCCAGCATTTCAAGGGTGGTGTCCTTCAGCTCCATGCCCAGCTCGGAGGAGACAACCTGGCCGCCGGTGAGGACGGCGATATCACGGAGCATCTCCTTGCGTCTGTCGCCGAAGCCGGGAGCCTTCACGCACAGGCAGTTGAAGGTGCCCCGGATCTTGTTGAGGATGATGGTGGCAAGAGCCTCGCCGTCCACGTCCTCGGCGATGATGACCAGCTTCTTGCCGGTCTGGACGATCTGCTCCAGCAGAGGCAGGACCTCCTGAATGTTGGAGATCTTCTTATCGGTAATGAGGATGTAGGGCTCGTCATAGACGGCTTCCATCTTCTCGGTGTCGGTGACCATATAGGGGGTGATGTAGCCCCGGTCGAACTGCATGCCCTCAACAACCTCGGAGTAGGTCTCGGCGGTCTTGGACTCCTCAACGGTGATGACGCCGTTCTGGCCCACCTTCTCCATAGCCTCGGCAATGAGCTGGCCGATCTTCTCGTCGCCGGAGGAGACAGCGCCCACTCTGGCGATGTCCTTGGCGCCGGTGACGGGGTGGCTGTTGGCCTTCAGGGCGGCCACGGCGGCCTCAACGGCCTTCTGGATGCCCCGGCGCATGCTCATGGGGTTGGCGCCGGCGGCCACGTTCTTGATGCCCTCATGGATCATGGCCTGAGCCAGGACCGTGGCGGAGGTGGTGCCGTCGCCGGCCACGTCGTTGGTCTTGCTGGCGACTTCTTTAACAAGCTGGGCGCCCATGTTCTCAAAGGGGTTCTCCAGCTCAATCTCCTTGGCGATGGTCACGCCGTCGTTGGTGATGAGGGGGGCGCCGAACTTCTTGTCCAGCACCACGTTCCGGCCCTTGGGGCCGATGGTCAGCTTGACGGTATCAGCCAGCTGGTTGACGCCGCTCTCAAGGTATCTGCGAGCTTCCTCGCCGTAAGCAATCTGCTTTGCCATGATATTAATCCTCCTGATTAGTCAACTATTGCAAGAATGTCGTTCTGACGGACAATGGTGAGCTCCTGGCCGTCCACCTTGACCTCGGTGCCGGTGTACTTGCCGGTGATGACACGGTCGCCCACGTCAACTTCCATGGTGATCTCGTTGCCGTCAATGAAGCCGCCGGGCCCAACGGCCACGACCTCATAGACCTGGGGCTTCTCCTGTGCGGAGGGAGCCAGGAAAAGACCGCTCTTT
>JAFPTE010000075.1 GCA_017400415.1 Oscillospiraceae bacterium | reverse complement strand
ATGGGAGCTATTTCAAAAAACCGGGTTGCCGCAGGCATATTGTTATTACGCGCGATCTTTTGAAGCCAGGGTATTGACGCTTTTCTGCTCCGCCTGTCCGGAGGTCACCCAGGCCAGAAGCCCCTTTCCCGTTACCTTCATGCGCCACAGGGCGGTGACGGCAGCCCGGAGGGTCACATAGGCCTTTGCGGGCAGCAGAAGAAGCCCCACCGCCCCCTGTATGAGAGCCTCTGGGATCCCCCACAGGAAGGGCGAGCTTGTGCGGAGGGAGGCAGTTCCGTCGTGCTTCAGCAGGGCAAAAACGCAGCGGGCAATGAGGGATGACATATGCAGGAGCACCGCCCAGACTGCGGCGAGCCAGGCTCCCGGCCAGAAGATTCCCAGAAGTATTGCGGAAAGCTCAGAGGCCGGCGTCAGGGACCGGCGCAGATTTTCAAAAAGCCGCCACTGGTCCAGAGGCGAAATGCGCCTGCTGCCCAGCCAGGGGGCGTTCTGCCAGTCCCCCCGGGTCCAGCGGTCCAGCCGGGCAAGATAGCTCTTCACCTTACAGGGGAAGCCGTCCGTCAGCTCCGCATCGCTGAGAAAGCCCACCCCCAGGCAGGCTCCCTCGATTATATCGTGGCTCAGCATTATGCCCTCCGGAACGGCGTCCCTCATGACCTGCCGGTACACGGGCACGTTTATGAGCCCCTTCCCTGTGAACAGGCCGGCGCCGTAGAGGTCCCAAAGGGCCTCGGAGCAAAGAAGTCCGTAGGGCTCGGCGCCGCCTATGCCCGCAAAGATCCGGGAAAAGTCGCTCCTTCCGGCGGCCTCCAGGTCCACCCCCACCCTGGGCGAGATTATGCCGAAGCCGGACAGCACCCGCCTGCCGGTCCGGTCCAGAACGGGCCTGTTCAGCGGGTGCAGGGCGGCGCCCACAAGCTTGGCTGCGCTGTCCGCAGTAAGGCGGGTGTCAGCATCCAGGGTCAGGATGAAGTTCACGCCCCGAAGGCCCTCCGGGTCCCCTGCCGCAGCCCTCATAGGGGACTCCTCCCCGGAGAGGAGGGCCGCCAGCTCCTCCAGGGCACCCCGCTTACGCTCCCGGGGCCTGTACACCTTATCCGCCGCATGGTAGGTCCTGGGCCGCAGGAAGAGATAAAACCCGCCGCCCCATCTCTCGTTCAGGCTCCGGCAGCAGCCTGCGGCGGTGCGGATTATACCCTCGTCCCCCTCCGCCGAAGGCGACGTGGCTTCCCCCAGGTCCCCCAGGACACCGAACAGAAGGTTTTCCCCGGCGGAGCGGTTTGTGAGCATGTATTTCTCCAGGGACGAAAAGAGCTCCTCCGCACCCTTTTCGGAGCTCAGGACCGCAGAGATGACGCATATGGTCCTCCCCGCCCTGGGAATACCCCGGGAGAAGTCCATGCGCATGAGCCTTCTGGGGGGCGTCAGCCTGCACACAAGGAAGTCCGTTCCGCTCTTCACCGCCTCCCAGATGGGCAGAAGAAGCAAAAAAGCGGCCAGGGGATTTTCAAGCAGGAACCCCGCCAGGACCGCAAGGAACAGGCTCCCCACCGTCACGGCGCCCACATAGAGGCCCAGAGGCGGCTTTTTCCTGTCCCCTGCAAATATATAGTGCCCCACATGGCGCTCGGGTCCCCTTTGGGCAAGGCTCAGACAGTCCCGGGCTTTCCTCAGCTCGCTGACGCCCTCCCCCTCCGCAATGCGGGTAATGCGCCGGCGGTACTGCTCCCGGGTGCCCCTGTCCATAAGGGGATAGAGCCCCGCCGGGTCCTGCCGCAGCGCCTCCTCCAGGGCGCTGAGTCCCTCCAGAGTCTCCGTCAGATCCTCTGCGGAAAGAAGCTGCACGGACCGCACCGCCGCCTCTGCGTTCTCCGGGCATTGCAGGATATGGAATATGAGCTCCCCGGTGAGCATCTCCGGCACAAGCCACAGCTCCCGCTCGCACAGCGGCCGGGTCTTCTGAAAGGAGCGCAGGAACACCCGCAGCCGCTCCGGACTTACCTCCCCCAGGCCGGAGGCAACCAGGGCCTGACAGCAGAGCTCAAGGCAGGGCGCTCCCCTGCCGCTCACGGCTATGGGCCCGCAATCGTATATGGCCCGGGCGGCCTCCAGACCCCGGCGTGTCAGAAGCCCGAGATTTTCCCGGAGCCAGGCCCCCCCTTCCCCCTCTGCCGAAGCCGCTGCGGCGCCCAGACTGCGGACTGCCCGCCTGAGCCTCCGGGCGTATTTCCGGGGCCGGGTCCGGCCGGCCTCGTTCCAGGCCCCGGCGGTAGCTGCGGCGAAGTTGGGTAGATTCATAAGCTCTACATAAGGCTGTTTGCTGCCCATTTCCATAGGTTATCCCTCTCTTAAAGGCGTTTTCTCCTAATTTTTCCCCGGGTGAATGAAAATATTCCTTGACAAACGGCCGGGGATAGGTTAGAATATGCCGGTGTTAAGGAAAAAAGCTTTACAGAGGTGATTTCCCGTGGCAGATGAGACCCTGGAGCTGAGCCTGCTCTTTGACTTTTTCGGGGACCTGCTCAGCGAAAAACAGCGGGATTACTTTGACCTCTGCTTCAACGATGACATGTCCCTTTCCGAGGTCAGCGAGGTCACCGGCGTTTCCCGTCAGGCAGTCCGTGACGGGCTTGTGGCCGCCAAGCGCCAGCTTCGGGAGTATGAAGAGAAGACCGGCGTTGTCCAGCGGTTCATGGAGCTGCGGCAGGGCCTGGGCTCTCTGGAGGAAAAGGCTCAAGCCCTGGCAGATATGACCGGCGGCCCGGCTCACCGGCTGGCTCTGGAAATTCTGGAGGGTATCGGAAAACTGAAAGGCTGATACAATGGCATTTGAATCTCTTTCCGAAAAGCTGACAAACGCATTCAAAAAGCTCCGGGGCAAGGGCCGCCTTTCCGAGGCGGATATCAAGGACGCCATGCGTGAGGTGCGTCTGGCCCTTCTGGAGGCGGACGTCAGCTATAAGGTCGTCAAGGACTTTGTAAAAACCGTTTCCGAGCGTGCCGTGGGGCAGGACGTGCTTGAAAGCCTCACCCCCGCTCAGATGGTCATAAAAATCGTCAATGAGGAGCTTATCGCCCTTATGGGCGGCACCACCGCCAAGCTCAATATGTCCTCCCGGGGCCTCACCGTGGTCATGCTGGTGGGACTTCAGGGCGCAGGCAAGACCACCAACGGCGCAAAGCTGGCTGCCCTTTTGAAAAAGCAGAACTCCAAGCGCCCCCTGCTGGTGGCCTGCGACATCTACCGCCCCGCCGCCATAAAGCAGCTGGAAACCGTAGGCGGGCAGCTGGGCATCCCGGTGTTCCAGATGGGCACCGAGGACCCGGTGAAGATTGCGCAGGAGGCCATCTCCCACGCAAAGAAGCACGGCAACGACCTGGTCATCCTTGACACCGCCGGCCGTCTCCACATTGACGAGGCGCTGATGGATGAGCTCAAGCGCGTGAAGGCCGCCGTGAATCCGGATGAGATCCTGCTGGTGGTGGACGCCATGACCGGCCAGGACGCCGTCAACGCTGCCGCCGCCTTTGACGAGGCTCTGGGCATCACCGGCGTCATGCTCACAAAGCTGGACGGTGACGCCAGAGGCGGCGCCGCCCTCTCCGTCCGGGCTGTTACGGGCAAGCCCATCAAGTTCTCCGGCATCGGCGAAAAGCTGGACGCCATCGAGCCCTTCCATCCGGACCGGATGGCCTCCCGCATCCTGGGCATGGGCGATATGCTGACCCTCATCGAGAAGGCCGAGCAGGCCTTTGACGAGAAAAAGGCCCGGGAGCTTCAGGAAAAGCTCAAGAAAAACAGCTTCACCCTCTCCGACTACTATGACCAGCTCGTGCAGCTGCGGGGCATGGGCAGCATGAACGACATTGCGGGCATGCTCCCCGGCGGGGCCGGCAAGGCCCTGGCCGGCGCCAAGCTGGACGAAAAGGCTCTGGGCCGGACTGAGGCCATCATCCTCTCCATGACCCCGGACGAGCGGGAAAACCCCTCCATCCTCAATTACAGCCGCAAAAAGCGCATTGCCGCCGGCAGCGGCACCAACGTTGTGGAGATAAACCGCCTCATAAAGCAGTACGATATGCTCAAGCAGCTGACCCGCCAGATGCAGAAGGGCAAGCTCCCCTCCTTCATGGGCGGCGGCAAGGGCCGCAAGGGCGGCCGGTTCGGCTTCTGATTCGTTTTACAATATCATCAGGATATTCTAAATAAAAAACAAAACATTTTTGGAGGTACATTACAATGGTAAAAATCAGACTTCGCAGAATGGGCGCCAAGAAGGCCCCCTATTACAGAATCGTTGTCGCTGACTCCCGTTTCCCCAGAGACGGCCGCTTCATCGAGGAGATCGGCACCTATGACCCCATGCAGGAGCCCTCTCTTGTCTCCGTGAACGCCGACAGAGCCAAGGAGTGGCTCGCCAACGGCGCTCAGCCCACCGATACCGTTAAGACCCTGCTGAAGAACGCAGGCGTCCTTTGATCGGAGGAGCTGTTTTGAAAGAGCTTCTCACCTATATCGCTAAAAACCTCGTTGATTCTCCCGACGATGTCACGGTGACGGAGCGTGAAAACGGCGATACCACCGTTTTTGAACTGCGTGTTGCCCCGGACGATATGGGCAAGGTCATCGGCCGGCACGGCAAAATCGCCAAGGAGATCCGGGTGCTGATGCGCTCCGTTGCCCAGAGGCAGCAGAAACACGTCAGCGTGGATATAATGGACGAAAACGAGTAACCAACCGGGCGTGTCATCTGGCACGCCCTTTTTTAAAACAGGAGCAGCTATGGAAAAACTCATTGACGCCGGGCGGATTATAAACACCATGGGAGTCAAGGGCGCAGTCAAGATCGAGCCCTGGGCGGACTCTCCCGAATTCCTCCTGCGCTTCAAAACCTTCTATATTGACGGGATGCCCGTGGCGGTACGGTCCTCAAGGGTGGTCAGGGGCCGCTTTGTGCAGGCCCTCTTTGAAGGAATCGACACTCCGGAGAAGGCCGACGCCCTCCGGGGAAAGGTTATCTACGCAGACCGCAGGGAGGCCGGCCTGGAGGAGGGGCAGTACTTCATCCAGGACCTTATCGGCTTTGACGCCCTGGACGGGGACGGCAGGCCCCTGGGAAAGGTTGCCGATATCATGGAGATGCCCGGCGGCAGGCTCCTTGTCATCAGAGGCGACAGGGAGATTCTCGTGCCCATGGTGGATGCGTTCATCCTGGGCCGGGACATGGAGGCCGGGACCGTTACCGTGAATATGATGGAGGGGCTGTGATGTACACAGTCGATATCCTTACCCTGTTCCCCGGCTCCGTTATGGCGGTGCTGGGCGAGAGCATCATAAAGCGGGCGGCCCAGCGGGGCTATGTGGATGTGCAGGCCCACCAGATCCGTGACTTCACGGAGAACAGGCAGAACCAGGTGGACGACTACCCCTACGGCGGCGGCCGGGGCTGCATCATGCAGGCCCAGCCTCTCCGTGACGCCTGGGCCTACGCAAAGGAGCGCCGGGGGGACAAAAATCTCCGGACGGTGTACCTCTCCCCCTGCGGCAAGCCCTTTAAGGAGGAGGACGCCCGGCGCCTTGCCCGGGACTACGACGGGCTCATTCTGGTCTGCGGCCACTACGAGGGAGTGGACCAGCGCTTCATCGACCAGTGCGTGGATGAGGAGATAAGCCTGGGCGACTTCGTCCTCACCGGCGGGGAGATCCCCGCCATGGCGGTGGCGGACTCGGTACTTCGGCTTATTGAGGGGGTCCTCCCCTCCCCGGAGTGCTACGAAAACGAGAGCCACTGGGACGGGCTTCTGGAGTATCCCCAGTACTCCCGGCCGGAGACCTGGCAGGGCCAGAGCGTGCCGGACGTGCTCCTGGGGGGCAACCACGCCGAAATCGAGGTCTGGCGTCAGAGGCAGAGCATCCTCCGCACAAAAAACCGCCGGCCCGATATGTTTGAGCGGCTTTCCTTCGACACCAAAGCCCAGAGGCGGCTTCTGGAGGGCGCCCTCCGCCAGGAGGAGGACCGGCTTCTGACGGAGCGCATAGCCCGGTATGCCAGGCTCATCATCCGCAAGGGAATAAACGTTCAGCCCGGCCAGACCCTGGTCATCAGGGCCCAGACGGAGAGCGCCGAATTTGCCCGTCTCTGCGTCCGTGAGGCCTACGAGGCCGGGGCCGCCGAGGTCATCATGCGCTGGCAGGACACCCAGATTAGCCGCTGCCGGTACCTCCACGGGGCAGAGGCAATCTTTGACGAGGCAAAGCCCTGGGAGGCGGATATGCTGAACACCCTGGCGGAGAAGGGCGCCGCCTTCCTCTCCCTCTCCTCCGAGGACCCGGACGCCCTCGAGGGCGTGGACCCGGACCGCCTGCGGCGGGAGTCCGCCGCCTTCGGCCCCAGAGTCAAGACCTACCGGGACCGGCTCAACGCCGACAAAAACCAGTGGTGCGTGGCCGCCATTCCCAACGGCCCCTGGGCAAAAAAGGTCTTCCCCACAAAGCCCGAGCCGGAGGCCGTCCGTGCCCTCTGGAAGGCCATTCTGAAGGTCACCGGAGTAAACGGAAAGGACGACCCGGCGGAGGCCTGGGACAATCACGTGGCCCTGCTCTCCTCCCGGGCGGAAAAGCTGACGGAATACGGCTTTGCCGCCCTGCATTATGTCAGCTCTCTCGGCACGGACCTGACCCTTGAGCTTCCGGAAAACCACGTCTGGGAGGCGGCCTCCGCCACGGCGGAAAACGGTGCGGTCTTTCTGCCCAACATGCCCACGGAGGAGATTTTCACTGCACCCAGGCGGGACGGGGTAAACGGCGTTGTGTTCGCCTCCAAGCCTCTTGCCCTCTCCGGCGGCGTGGCGGAGGGCTTCTCCTTCCGGCTGGAAAAGGGAAAAATAGTTGAAGTCCGGGCAAAAAAGGGGCTGGAGCTTCTGGAGGCGGAGCTTGACGTGGACGAGAACTCCCGCTATCTTGGGGAGGCGGCCCTGGTGCCCCACAGCTCGCCGATTTCAAAAAGCGGCCTTCTTTTCTACGACACGCTCTTTGACGAGAACGCCTCCTGTCACCTGGCCTTCGGCTCTGCCTACCCCAACATCCGGGGCGGCAAGGAGATGAGCCGGGAGGAGCTTCTCTCCCACGGTCTCAACGTGTCCCTGCAGCACTGCGACTTCATGATAGGCACCCCGGACCTCTCGGTCACCGGCATAACAAAGGCCGGCGAAAAGGTCCCCATAATGGTCGGCGGCGAATTCGTCATATAAAAAACGGCTGGGAGGAGAATCCTCTCAGCCGTTTTTTCAGAAGCCCAGGGTGTCCCCCAGGGAGCCGATGACGTACTCCGCCAGGCGGAGCATCCTTTTTATGAGCCCGGACCGGCGCTTCTTCTTTGCGCAGAAAAGCTTGCCCATAAGGAAGCCCAGAGCAAGGCCGCACAGGGCGCCCATGCAGAGCTCTTCCTTTTTCATCATGTTCATATTCATAAAATAATCCTCCGGAAAAAACATCTGGCCTTAGTATGCCTGAATTTCGCATAAGCGAATATGCCAATGTTTCCCGGAGGATGAATTTTATGCTGTTTTGGGACTATCTCAGAAAAACTTCTTTATACCATCGGTGGCGGTTGCCGAATCGGCAGATACTGTCATGGTGAACTTGACGTTCTCCTTCTCGGAGAAGCTCTCGCACCAGTTCAAAAACTGCTCGGCCTTGCCGAGATCCTTGTCGCCGCTGAGCTTAAAGAGGTTGTCAATGAAGATGTAGGTTATATCGTAGTTGCCGGAGTGAAGGCCGCTGATGACGCCCTTGAGAAAATCGTAGCCGGTGTCGCCCACCTGCACAAGCCTCGCCTGATAGGGGATATCGTAGGTCAGGTCGGCGTTTTTCTCGATAACGACCACGTCGCCCCGCTCCTCTCCCAGTGCCTTCTTCACAAGGTCGATGAGCTTTTTGGTCTTGCCCTCGCCCTTGAGTCCCATAATTACCTTAACCATAAGGACCATTCCTTTCAGTATATATTGCAGTTCAGGAGGGCAGTAAGGCTCCGCCTCCCCGATTGAAGTATAGCATCTTTTCCCTCCACATTCAAGCCGTTTTTTCGCTTTTTATTTTTTTGCCCTTTTGACGTAACCGTGCCCCTTTCGTCTTGAACAGCGGGGAGAAATATGGTATATTCATGGCAGAAAACTTTTAAGGAGGTCAAGATGAAAGCACCCTTTTCCAAGTATCTGGACTCGCTTTACCCCTTTGTCCGTCACGTAGTGGATGAGCTGAGCCGGGAATATGAATACGTGAGCCTGCTCTCCACGGACAGCGTGGGCTTCACCGTTCGCATCTCCCGCCACGGCAAGAGCGCATCCAACGAGAACATGACAACCGAGCGGGGAAACGTGGTACGGGTCCTCACCGGCGGCCACTACGCCGAGTACGCCTTCAACCTGCCGGACGCTTCCGACCCGGAAAAGACCCTGGCGCAGATCCGCTCCTCCCTGCGCATGCAGGAGGCCCTGCTCAGAAAGACCGGCAGCAAGATCTACGAGACCGCAGCCCTCTCCGACGAGCCCTGTGAGCTCTTTGCGGAGAAGGAGGCCGGTATTCTGCCGGAATGCGTTGACATGGCGGAGCTTATCGGGAAGCTGACGGCCCTCTCCGACGAGGGTATGTCCGCCGTTCCCGGGGCCCTGGACTGCGCCCTGGGGGCCATGTCCACCCACATCTCCAAGATGTTCGTCACCAAAAACCGCCATATGCGCCAGAGCTACGTCTACACGGAGGGCAGCTACACCATGATGGCCCTGAACTCCGCCGGGGAGACCAAGATGGCCCACGAGGGTGTCTCCGGCCTGGGCGGCCCGGAGATTCTGGATGGGCTCAGGGCCAAGATCAGCCAGGCTCCGAAGCTCATGGAGGAGATGCTCTCCTCCCGGCCCATCGTGCCCGGAGAGTACGAGATCATCACCGACCCGGGCATCACCGGCCTTATAGCCCACGAGGCCTTCGGCCACGGCGTTGAGATGGATATGTTCGTGAAGGGCCGGGCCCTGGGCGCACAGTACATCGGCAAGCGGGTGGGCTCGGACCTTGTGACCATGCACGAGGGCGCTCTGTGCGCCGACAGCGTCACGGCCTACGCCTTTGACGACGAGGGCACCCCCGCCGGCGACGTTATCGAGATTGAGAACGGCATCCTCCGCACGGGCATCTGCGACGCCCTCAGCGCACTGCGCCTGGGCGTTAAGCCCACCGGCAACGGCAAGCGGGAAAACTATGCCCACAAGGTATACACCCGCATGACCAACACAGTGTTCGACTCCGGCACCGACACCCTGGAGGATATGATAGCCTCCGTAAAGCACGGGTACCTGCTGCGGGGCACCCAGAGCGGCATGGAGGACCCCAAGCACTGGGGCATCCAGTGCATCATCTCCCGGGGCTACGAGATAAAGGACGGCAGATTTACCGGCAGCGTGGTCTCCCCCGTCGTTATGACGGGCTACGTGCCGGACCTTCTGGGCAATATCTCCATGGCCTCCGCCGACAGAGGCGTTGAGGGCAACGGCGGCTGCGGCAAGGGCTACAAGGAGTGGGTGAAGGTGGCCGACGGCGGCCCCTATCTTAAGACGAAAGCGAGGCTGGGCTGATGCTTGATATGCTGAAAGAAAAGCTCTCCGGGCTGGGCGTTTACGGCTGGGAGCTGACGGAGACCAGGACCAGAGGCTGGGAGTTCTACTTCATCGGCCACAGGCTGGACCAGAACCGGGCCAAGGACATTTTGGATTACAGGGCAAAGGTCTACGTGGCCACCGAGGGGGGCAAATATCTGGGGGCCGCCTCCGCACTCATCTCCCCCACAGCCTCCGAGACTGACGTGGACAGGATTCTGGCCGATATAAAGTTCCAGGCGGGGCTTATGAAGGACCCGGCCTACACCCTCACCTCCCTGCCCGTCACCGTGCCGGAGAAGCGGGAGAGCGTGGACGTGGAGGCCATTGCGGAGAGCTTTATTGCGGCCCTGGCCACCCTGCCGGAGACTGATACGGAGTATATCAACTCCTACGAGATATTCGTAAACGAGCTGACCCGACACACCCTGAACTCCAACGGCGTGGAGTACACCTGCATCTTCCCCTCCTCCATGGCGGAGGTGGTGGTGAACGCCAGAGCCGGGGACCACGAAATTGAGCTGTACCGGGCCTTCCGTTCCGGCACCTGCGACGGGGAAAACCTCCGGTCGGAGCTTGCCCGGGCCCTGCAGTTCGGCCGGGACAGGCTCATTGCACAGCCCACGCCCATTCTGGATAAGCCGGACGTGGTCCTCTCCACAGACGACGCCGTGGAGATCTACAGCTACTTCCTGGACAAGACCTTCGCCCGGTTCAAGCTCATGGGCATGACCGACTGGGAGGCCGGAAAGCCCATCTGCCCGGAATTCAAAGGCGACAGAATCTCCGTCCGGGCCCTGTCCAGCCTCAGGAACTCCGACCGGGACTTCCCGGTGGACGCCGAGGGCAGCGTCATCGAGGACCGGGACCTTATAAAGGACGGAGTTGTGCAGTGCTTCTGGGGAAGCCGGCAGTTTGCCTCCTACCTGGGCCTGGAGAAGAGCTCCGCCGTGCCCAACGTGCGGTATTACGGCGGCACCAAGAGCGCCGAAGAGCTGCGGCAGGGCGACTTTCTGGAGCTTGTGGAGTTTTCCGACTTCCAGGTGGACCCCATGGGCGGCACCGTTGCCGGTGAGATACGCCTGGGCTACCTCCATCAGGGCGGCAGGGTCACCGTGGTCACCGGCGGCTCCCTCTCCGGCAGTCTGACGGAGGCCATACCCACCATGGAGTTTTCAAAAGAGGAAAAGCAGTACAACAATAACGTCATCCCCGCAGTCACCAGGCTCAAGGGCCTGACCGTCACGGGAATCAAATAAAAAAACGGCCCGGTACCGAGAAGCGGTACCGGGTTTTTCTTACTCAGCCTTCACGAACATGTCCTTGCCCACGC
The DNA here is from genome assembly GCA_017400415.1 of Oscillospiraceae bacterium. Lineage (GTDB taxonomy): Bacteria > Bacillota > Clostridia > Oscillospirales > Oscillospiraceae > RUG626. The sequence continues at coordinate 1,382 of JAFPTE010000075.1, read as the reverse complement.
CGCAGATGGGGCAGACCCAATCCTCAGGCAGATCCTCAAAGGCAGTGCCGGGAGCTATGCCGCTGTCCGGATCGCCCACCTGGGGGTCATAAACGTAGCCGCAGGGCTCGCAGACGTACTTATCCATGGTGCTCTCCTTTCTCAGTTAGTTCTTTCGGGAACAGTATATCATAAAACTGCGGTTTTTCCAAGGGTTTTCCCGGATATCCGCAAAAAAGCCTTGATTATTCCCGCAGATTATTATATACTTACATATATTGCATAATTGGGCAGGAAGGCCCAAGATATTGGGGTGAACTAATGAAGAGCAAGGTTACAAAAGCGGATTACGGCAACGACAGCATCAGCTCTCTGAAGGGCGCAGAGCGTGTCCGGCGCAGGCCGGGGGTCATCTTCGGCTCTGACGGCCTGGAGGGCTGCGAGCATTCCGTTTTTGAAATACTCTCCAATTCCATAGACGAGGCCAGAGAGGGCCACGGCTCCCTTATTACCCTTACCCACTACGCCGACGGCTCCATTGAGGTGGAGGACCAGGGCCGCGGCTGCCCGGTGGACTGGAACCCAAAGGAGCAGCGCTATAACTGGGAGCTGGTCTTCTGCGAGCTGTACGCCGGCGGCAAGTACCAGAATGACGACGGCGGCGATTACGAATACTCCCTGGGCCTCAACGGCCTGGGCTCCTGCGCCACCCAGTATTCCTCCGAGTACATGGACGTGACCGTGTGGCGTGACGGGAAGAAATTCTCCCTCCACTTTGAAAAGGGCGAGAACATCGGCGGCCTTAAAAGCGAGGATTTTTCCGGCAAGCGCACCGGCACCATCATCCGCTGGAAGCCGGACCGGGAGGTCTTCACGGATATCAATATCCCCAACGAGTACTTTGCGGACGTTATGAAAAAGCAGGCCGTGGTGAACGCCGGCATCCGCTTTATCCTCCGGGTACAGAACGGCTCAAAATTTGACACTCAGGAGTTTGTCTACGAGCACGGCATCACGGATTATGTAACCGAGATTGCCGGGGAGGGCGCCCTCACTGCCCCCTACTTCATCGAGGGCGAGCGGAAGGGCCGGGACCGGGAGGACAAGCCGGAATACAAGGTCCGGCTCTCCGCCGCCTTCTGCTTCTCAAACAGGGTCAACCTTATTGAGTACTACCACAACTCCTCCTGGCTGGAGCACGGCGGAAGCCCCGAGAAGGCCGCCCGCAGCGCCTTTGTCTCCGCCTTTGACGCCTACATCCGCCAGCAGAACAAGTACCAGAAGAACGAGAGCAAGATTGGCTTCCAGGACATTGCGGACTGCCTCATCCTTGTCACCAACTGCTTCTCCACCCGCACGAGCTACGAAAACCAGACCAAGAAGGCCATCACCAACCGGTTCAT
>JAFPTE010000074.1 GCA_017400415.1 Oscillospiraceae bacterium | reverse complement strand
GGGTAATACCAGGCCAGGATATCCCGCCAGGAGGCGCCCTCGGCGGCCATGAGATTTGCGCCGTACTGGCTCATGCCCACCCCGTGGCCGTAGCCCCGGGTGGTGAATATGACCCGGTCCCCCTCCTCCCTTATGCTTACGGCGGCGCTGCGGAGGGAGAAGAGCTTCCGCAGCTCTATGCCGTCTGTGACCACTCCCCCCACCCGGGCGGAGCTGAGCCTGCCCGTATCACCATAGACAAGCTCCCCTGCTAAGGGAGCCCCATCCGGGAACACCGCCTCCGGATGGGCGGAAGTGAACTTCTCCGCAAATTCCGCCCTGGTTACCTCCGTCTCCTGAACGAAGCCCCGGACGTTCTCCTCCGTCTCCGGGCTCCATACGCTGACAAGATAGGGCACCGGGGAGCCCCACACGGTCTCGCTGGACTCTGTCATGCCGGCGGAGGAAGCGTGGAACACCGCCTGGGCCGCCTGGCCCTCATAGCTCAGGTACAGCCCGTCCGTGTCCCAGACCGCCTGGCGGATTTTATATATGTACGTGTCGTAATCCTCCCCCCACTTCTCCCGGAGGGCTGCTGGCCCCTTCCAGGCGGCGCAGCAGGAGCTTTTGGAGCAGATATCCTCCCCATGCTTTTTCGTGTGGTGCCGGAGCTTATAGAGCACGTAGCTCCGCAGGGCCACCGCCTGGGCCCGGAGGGCCTCCGGGCGGAAGGAGGCGGGCATCTCCGCCGCCACGGCCCCGGTCAGATAGTCCAGAAGGCTTATCTCCACGGTCTCCTCCCCGTCCAGCAGGGTCAGCATCACCTGGCTGTCGCTCAGGTGCTCCGGCTCCTCCGGGGCGCCCGGGAGGTACCCCCAGTTTCCCATGAGGGCAAGAAATACCGCCGCCAGCACAATCCACGCCGCCGCCTTTATATCCCGTGCCACCGCCGTCCCCCCAAGCCTGTCCGTTTTTTAAAGGGTATGAGGCCTCCGGCCCCGATATGCCTTGACACCTCCCGCTCCGGCGGTGTAAAATACTCGCAGAATCATAATTGGAAGTGCTTCTATGAAAAAACAGCATGCTGCAGTCCTGGCCGCCCTTATCCTGGGCGCCGTTGGGGCACGGATACGGACCCTGGAGCTGAAGGCCCTCTTCTCCCAGGGGGAGCTGCCCGTCAAAACGCCCCTGACAACGGTCTTCGTTATCTTCTCCGCCCTGGTTTTGCTGGGCGCCGCGGCGTACGCCCTGTGGGGCCTCCGGAAGGCCCGGGGGCAGACAGACTGGCTGGGCGCCCTGGGGTCCCGGCCGGCGGTCACAGTCTCCGCCCTCTGCGGCCTGACCCTGGCTGTCTCCGCAAGCTTTGTCCCCGCCCTGCTGCCCTATGAGGGCACGCCCATTATCATCTTCCGCACCCTGGCCTGCCTTGGGGGCCTGGCCATGGTCCTGGTGCCCTGGCTCTTCATGCAGGGCAAGAGCTGGAAGCTCCTGTCCCTGCCGGCAATTCTGCCGGCGGTCTTCGCCTGCTACTGGATGGCCATCCACTACCGCACCTGGTCCGGGGACCCCACCGTCACCAGATACGGCCTTGTGTGCCTGGCTCTGGGCGCCGCCGCCGTGGCCCTATCCTTTCTGGCGGGCCTGCCCTGCTCACGCAGCACCGTGCCGGTCACCGTGGGCTCCGGCCTGGGGGCCCTCTACCTGATTGCGGCAAGCCTGCCGGAGCTGGAGGACGCCTCCTGCCGGGTGGCTTTCGCAGCCATGGCCGTTTTTATCGCCGTGAACACGGCGCTTTTGCCGGAAGAGTCCGTCGAAAAGTCAATTTCTAACGAAACCGAGGCCCAATAAGGCGTTAATTTGTTCAAATTGCTAATTTATAGTGGACAAACTCGGGTTTGTGTGATAGAATAATCCTGTCTGAATATATCAGGGAGGATTATTTTTTATGAATACCAACCTTCTGACCGATAATGACAGATACCTGTTCTGTGAGGGCACCTGGCTTCAGGCATACGAGACCATGGGAGCCCACCCCTACACCAGGGACGGCGTGCCCGGTTACCGCTTTGTGACCTGGGCCCCCAAGGCAAGATCCGTCCGTGTGGCAGGAGACTTTAACGGCTGGGACCCCAACGGCTGCGTTATGGAGCAGCGGGAGGCCGGACTCTGGGAGGGCTTTGCCCCCGGCGCCCAGCAGTACGACAACTACAAATTCGTCATTGAGGGCCAGGACGGCCAGGTCTGCTACAAGTGCGATCCCTACGCCTTCCACGCTCAGACCGCCCCGGAAAACGCCTCCAAGCTGTACGATATCGGCGGCTTCAAGTGGACCGACGGAGCATGGATGAGCCACCGGGCAAAAACCGGCCACCGGGACAGGCCTCTGAACATCTATGAGGTACACATGGGCTCCTGGAAGCGCCATGACGACGGCAACTTCTATTCTTACCGTGACCTGGCGGATTCCCTGGTGCCCTACGCCGTGGATATGGGCTACACCCACGTGGAGCTCATGCCCATTATGGAGCACCCCTTTGACGGCTCCTGGGGCTACCAGATAACCGGTTACTACGCCCCCACCAGCCGCTACGGCACCCCCAAGGACTTTATGTACTTCATCAACGCCGCCCACAAGGCGGGCCTGGGAGTCATACTGGACTGGGTACCGGGCCACTTCTGCCCGGACGCCCACGGCCTTGTGAACTTTGACGGCGGCAAGCTCTACGAAAAAGAGCGGCACCCCCAGTGGGGCACCTACAAGTTTGACTTCTCCCGGGGTGAGGTAAGGTCCTTCATGGCCGCCAACCTCTATTACTGGATAACTCTCTACCATGCCGACGGCATAAGGGTGGACGGCGTCACCAGCATGCTGTACCTGAACTTCGGCATTGACGAGCCCCGGCTCAAGAAGTTCAACGAGAAGGGCACGGAGGAGGACCTGGTGAACATCGAATTCATCCGCTACTTCAACCGCTCCGTAGGCATAACCCACCCGGACGTGATGATGATCGCCGAGGAGAGCACCGCCTGGCCTCTGGTGACCTATCCCCCGGAGGACGGGGGCCTGGGCTTCAACTACAAATGGGACATGGGCTGGATGCACGACACCCTGCACTACATGCAGGCGGACTTCCCCTACCGTCCCGGCGCCCACCACCTGCTGACCTTCTCCATGATGTACGCCTTCAACGAAAACTTCGTGCTGGCCCTGAGCCATGACGAGGTGGTCCACGGCAAGTGCTCCCTTATCGGCAGGATGCCCGGGGACTACTGGCGGCAGTTTGCGGGAATGCGGCTTCTGAGCCTCTACCAGATAACCCACCCGGGCGGAAAGCTCAACTTCATGGGCAGCGAATTTGCCCAGTTTATCGAGTGGCGCTATTATGAGGGCCTGGAATGGTTCCTGCCGGAGCAGTATGAGCCCCACGGCAGGCTCCTGGACTTCAACAAGCACCTTAACCGCCTTTACAGGCAGGAGAAGGCCCTCTGGCAAAAGGGCCACAGCTGGGAGGGCTTCACCTGGCTCGACGCCGATGATGCAGCCCAGTCCGTTATCTCTTACATACGCCGGGGCGAAAAGCCCTCCGATGACCTGGTGGTCATCATGAACTGCTGCCCGGAAACCCATGAGGACTTCCGGCTGGGCGTTCCCCACTCCGGCAAATGGCAGATTATTTTCGATTCCGACGACCCCCGCTGGGGCGGCTCCGGCTTTACCGGCCAGGAGCAGGTTTTCAAGGCGGAGAAGGTGCCCTTCCACGGGCAGGAATGGTCAGTAACTCTCCGCATCCCCCCCATCGGCGGCCTTATCCTCAAGCGTGCGCCTCGAGGGACAAAATAAAAAAGCAAATCTCGCGGCACGACCGCTGATAGGAGAAAGCTAATGTTTAAAAACAAGCAAGATTTCATTGAGCAGTACAGAGACCTCTGCGCCTCAGACCTGGGCAGGGAGTTTGAGTTCTGCTCCCGCAGCGAACGCTACTTCATCCTGGCAAGACTTATTGCGAAAAAAGCCAGGGCAGAGAAGGCAAGAACCACCAGCCGCTCTCTGGAGCACGGTCAGAAAAAGGTTTACTATTTCTCCATGGAATTCCTCATCGGCAGGCTTCTGGAGAATTACCTTATGAACTTCGGCATCACCGATATGGTCCGCCAGGCTCTTTCCGACATGGGCGAGGACCTGGACGCCCTCTTTGAGGAGGAGCATGACGCCGGCCTGGGCAACGGCGGTCTTGGCCGCCTGGCCGCCTGCTTCATCGACTCCCTGGCGAGCCTGGGCTATTCCGGCCACGGCAACGGCATCCGCTACCGCTACGGCCTCTTCAACCAGAAGATAGTGGACGGCCGCCAGGTGGAGCTGCCGGACAACTGGCTGGAGAAGGGCTACCCCTGGGAGGTCAGAAAGCCGGAGAACGCCGTTGTGGTCCGCTTCGGCGGCACCGTCGTCCGCCATGAGGAGAACGGCAAGTTCTGGTTCACCTGGGAGGGCGGCGAGCCCATCCTGGCAGTGCCCTACGACGTGCCCGTGGTGGGCTTCGGCGGGCAGACCGTGAACACCCTGCGCCTTTGGAGCGCCGAGCCCTACAAAGAAAACTTCGATATGGACGCATATAACCGGGGCGATTACACGGAGGCCTACAAGTTCCGCTCCGACGTGGAGGCAATCACCGCCGTTCTGTACCCCAGCGACAGCGCCGACCCGGGCAAGATTCTCCGCCTGAAGCAGGAGTATATGTTCGTGGCCGCCGGCATTGACAATATCCTCCGCACCTACGAGAAGGAATACGGCCAGGATTGGGAGAACTTCCCCAAGCGGGTGGCCATCCAGACCAACGACACCCACCCCTCCCTCTGCGCCCCGGAGCTTATCCGCATCCTCATCGACGAGAAGGGGCTGGACTGGGATACGGCCTGGGCCATCGCCTCCAACTCCATCTCCTACACCAACCACACCATCCTGCCCGAGGCTCTTGAGAAGTGGCCCATCGATATGTTCCGTGCCCTCCTGCCCAGAGTTTACGACTTCGTGGAGGAGATTGACCGCCGCTACCGGGAGTCCTTCCCCCGTGACCGGGCCAACTGGCAGGAGCTGCTGCGGGACACCGCCGTTCTTTGGGACGGCCAGGTCCGCACCGCAAACCTCTCCGTGGTGGCCGGCCACGCCGTCAACGGCGTTGCGGAGCTCCACACCCAGATACTTAAGGACAGCGTGCTGAAGAGCTTCTACGCCCTGACCCCCGACAAGTTCAACAACAAGACCAACGGCATCACCCACCGCCGTTTCCTGGCTCAGGCCAACCCCTCCCTGGCAAAGCTCATTACCGACTCCATCGGCGATAAGTGGTACACCGAAGCCGACGAGCTGGAAAAGCTCCTGCAGTTCAAGGGCGACTCCGCATTTTTGGATAAGCTGGAGGCCTCCAAGCGCCGGAACAAGGTCAAGCTTGCCGCCTACATTGAAAACGTCTCCGGCGTCACTGTGGACCCGGACTCCGTCTTCGATATCCAGGTAAAGCGCTTCCACGCCTACAAGAGGCAGCTTCTGAACGTCTTCAAGATAATGCACCTCTATAACCGGATTGTCAGCGACCCGAGCTTCGACATCCGCCCCACCACCTTTGTCTTCGCCGGCAAGGCCGCCCAGGGCTATGAGTTTGCCAAGGACGTTATCCGCCTTGTGAACTCCGTGGCGGACGTGGTGAACAACGATCCCAGAGTCCGGGGCCGCATCAAGGTGGCCTTCATCCCCAACTTCTCCGTCTCCAACGCCCAGCACATCTATCCCGCAGCGGATATCTCCGAGCAGATTTCCACCGCCGGCATGGAGGCCTCCGGCACCGGCAACATGAAGTTCATGATGAACGGCGCCATCACCCTGGGCACCCTGGACGGAGCCAACGTGGAGATTTCCAAGCTGGTGGGCCCCCAGAACATCGAGATTTTCGGCCTGCGCAGCGAGCGCATCGAACAGTACCGCCGGGAGCACAACTACTACGCCTGGGATGAGTACAACTGCGACCCGGGTCTCCGCCGGGTGGTGGATCAGCTGACGGACGGCACCTACTCCCGCCTGTCCGGCTCCTTCCAGCTGGTCAGCGACAACGTCCTGCGGGGCAACGATGAGTTCTTCGTTCTGAAGGACTTCCGCTCCTACCTGGATGCCTGGGAGCACCTTATCTACGTCTACGGCGATCGGAAGCGCTGGAACGAGATAAGCCTTGTGAACATCGGCAAGAGCGGCTTCTTCTCCTCTGACCGCACCATCAAGCAGTACGCAAACGAGATCTGGAATCTGTAAGGCAACAAAACGGGTCTGAGCCGTTTTAATAAACTCAGTAAACTATTTTTCAAATCTTTGAAAGAGGGTGCTTCCTATGGCAAAGAAAAAGGAGTGCATTGCAATGCTGCTGGCCGGTGGACAGGGCAGCCGCTTGGGTGCGCTGACGAAAAGTGTGGCAAAGCCCGCCGTATCCTTCGGCGGCAAGTACAGGATCATCGACTTCTCTCTGTCCAACTGCGCAAACTCTCACATCGACACCGTTGGTGTTCTGACCCAGTACCGGCCCCTGAGGCTCAACGCCTATCTGGGCACCGGCCACGCCTGGGACATGGACGGACGGGACGGCGGCGTTTTCATCCTGCCTCCCTATGCCACGGAGTCCGGCGCCGAGTGGTACAAGGGCACTGCCGACGCCATCTACCAGAACATCGACTTCATTGACCTCTATGACCCCGAGTACGTCCTGATTCTCTCCGGCGACCACATCTATCGCATGGATTATCAGGATATGCTCCGGAACCACAAGGAGCACAACGCAGACCTTTCCGTCTCCGTTATGCAGGTTCCCTGGGAGGAGGCGCCCCGCTTCGGCATCATGACCGCCGACTCCGAGGGTAGAATCGTGAAGTTCTCCGAGAAGCCCAAGAACCCCGATTCCAACCTGGCCTCCATGGGCATCTACATCTTCACCGCCAGCGTTCTGAAGAAGGCCCTTATTGAGGACGCCAAGGATCCCAACTCCGACCACGACTTTGGCGGCAACATCATCCCCAACCTGCTCCGTGAGCAGAAGCGCCTGTTCACCTATGAGTTCCAGGGCTTCTGGAAGGACGTGGGCACCTTCTCCAGCTACCACCAGACCAACATGGAGCTGCTGGATGAGCACCCCGCCTTCGACCTCTTTGACCCCGACAGGCCCATCCTCTCCAACACCAACACCCAGCCTCCCCAGTACATCGGCCCCAGGGCCTGTGTCTCCGAGAGCATCGTGGCCAACGGCAGCCGTGTGCTGGGCACCGTGGACCACAGCGTCATCAGCACCGATACCTTTATCGGCGAGGGCGCCTGCGTTAAGGATTCCGTCATTCTCCCCGGCGCCCGCATCGAGGCCGGTGCCAGGGTGGTCCGGGCCATCATGGGCGAAAACTCCGTGGTCACCCAGAACTCCGTTTTCGGTTCCGAGGATCTGTCCGTACCCATTGCAGTCCTTGGAAATGAGGCCGTCTACGGCGAAGGAGGTAAGAAATAATGGACAGAGCAATCGGTATTATCACCACCAACTATGACACCCCGGAGCTCAGAGAGCTCATCAACGGCCGTACTGCCGCCTCCGTGCCCTTTGCCGGCCGTTACAGAATGATCGACTTTGCACTCTCCAACATGGTCAACGCCGGCATCACCAGCGTGGGCCTCATCACCCCCTATAAATACCGCTCCCTGCTGGACCACGTAGGCGCCGGCAGCGAGTGGAGCCTGGACCGGAAGAGCGGCGGCCTTTTCGTGCTGCCCGGCTCCGTGTTCGGCATCTCCAGCCCCGGCAGCCGCTTCCTGCTCCGTGACCTGCGCCGGAACCTGGTCTTCCTGACCCGTGCCGCCGCCCGCTATGTGGTCCTCACCACCGCCAACGTTGTGGCCAACATGGACTTTGCGGACCTTATCAACGTCCACGAGAAGTCCGGCGCCGACATCACCATGGCCTGCGTGGACGCCACCAGGGACGAGAAGAACCTGAGCAACGTGCACGTTGAGAACGGCAAGGTTACCGGCACCTCCAAGGGCGTCAAGGCCGGCGAGCTGGCCTTTGCGGATACCTTCGTTGTCACCTATGAGCTTCTGATGAAGCTCCTGGAGTGGTACGGCGCCATTGACTACCTTGACTTCTTCGAGGTCATCTCCGGCGACTATGACAAGATGGACGTGCGCACCTACAAGTTCGAGGGCTACCTGCGCACCATCTACGCCGCCGAGAACTATTTCCGCAACAGCATGAACCTCTTGAACCCCGCCGTGGCTGATGAGCTCTTCCGGAAGGACCGCCCCATCATGACCAAGATTACGGACGCACCCCCTGCCAAGTACGCCGCCGGCTCCAAGGTCACCAACTCCCTGATTCCCGCCGGCTGCCACATTGAGGGCACTGTTGAGGACAGCGTGCTGTTCCGCGGCGTCACGGTCTGCAAGGGCGCCGTTGTGAAGAACAGCATCATCATGCAGAGCTGCACCATCGGCGAGAACGCCGTAGTTGAGAACGCCATTATCGACCGCTCCAATAAGATAGCCCCGGGCACCGTCCTCAAGGGCTCCCCGGACGCCATCCTTATCAAGGAAAAGAACGAGCTGGCCATTTGACGTTTCCCCCAAAAGGAGAATAAGATTATGAGAAAATTAGGCGTACTTTTTGCCGCCTTTGAGGCCGTCCCCTTTATGAAGACCGGCGGCCTGGGCGACGTGGCGGGCTCCCTGCCCCAGGCCCTTGTGAAGGAGAACTGCGATATTCGGGTTATCATGCCCAAGTTCGGCGGCATTCCCCAGCAGTATAAGGACCAGATGACCCACGTCACCGAGTTCTATGTGCCCCTGGGCTGGCGCAGCCAGTACTGCGGCATCGAGCAGCTCACCCACAAGGGCGTCATCTATTACTTCGTGGACAACGAGTATTACTTCAACCGTGGCGGCGCCTACGGCTACTTTGACGACGGCGAGCGTATCGCCTTCTTCTCAAAGGCCCTGGTTGAGGCCATCCAGTACCTGGACTTTGACGTGGACATCCTCCACGCCAACGACTGGCACACCGCCCTGAGCCCGGTCTTCCTCCGTGAGTTCTACAGGGGCATGGAGAAATATGACCGGATCAAGACCATCTTCACCGTACATAATCTGAAGTTCCAAGGCCAGATGTCCGACTACGTCCTGGGCGACGTGCTGGGCCTGGCGGGCATCCCCGCCGCCGCAGACCAGCTCCGCTGCGACAGAAGCTCCGTGAACTTCATGAAGGGCGCCCTTTGCTACTCCGATATCCTCACCACCGTGTCAAACACCTACACGGAGGAGGTCCAGCGCCCCTTCTTCGGCGAGCATATGGACGATATCTTCCGCCGCCGCCAGAACGTGCTCTACGGCGTCATGAACGGCATCGACACCGATGACTACGACCCGGAGAAGGACCCCAAGATTCCCCACAACTTCACCGCCGCCGACAAGTCCGGCAAGGCCCTCTGCAAGGAGGAGCTCCAGAAGGAGCTGGGCCTGGAGGTCAACGCCGGCCTGCCCCTGGTCATCATGATCGGCCGCTTGACGGAGCAGAAGGGCATGGACCTGGTGGACAGAGTCATTGAGGATATGCTGAACAAGCCCATCGAGCTGGCCGTTCTGGGCACCGGCGACCGGAAGTACGAGGATATGCTGCGCTACTACGCCTGGAAATACCCCGGACGCATGGCCGCCTGCATCACCTTTGACGAGCCTCTCAGCCACAGAATGTACGCCGGTGCCGATATGCTGCTTATGCCCAGCCTCTTTGAGCCCTGCGGCCTGAGCCAGATGATAGCCATGCGCTACGGCACCCTGCCCGTGGTCCGTGAGACCGGCGGCCTGAAGGACAGCGTGCACCCCTACAACCAGTACACCGGCGAGGGTACCGGCTTCAGCTTCGCCAACTACAATGCTCACGAGATGCTCTACACCGTGAACAACGCCGTGGACCTCTTCTGGCACAACAAGGACCAGTGGAACGCCCTTATGGACCACGCCATGGCGGAGGATTTCAGCTGGGCCAAGGCCGCCAAGGAGTACATGAACCTGTACTACAAGCTCCATCCGGAGTTCAACCAGCCGGAGCCGGAGCCCGCCCCGGAGCCTGTCCCCGTGGAGGAGCCCAAGGCGGAGGAGCCCGCCCCGGAGCCTGCCCCCGCACCGGAGCCCAAGGCTGAGGAGCCTGCCCCGGAGCCTGCCCCCGCACCGGAGCCCAAGGCGGAGGAGCCCAAGGCCGAGAAGCCCAAGCGCACCCGGAAGCCTGCCGCCAAAAAGGCCCCTGAGGAGGCCCCCAAGACGGAGGAGAAGCCCAAGCGCACCCGCAAGACCAAGAAGGAAGAATAAAAACCACACCGGCGGTGAATTCACCGCCGGTTTTTTGGAGGATTCCTTGAATACCATTGACCATATACGCCTGTCCCCTGCCGGTGACGGGCTCATAATTCTGGACCAGAGCCGCCTGCCCGGGAAAGCGGAATACCTGGAACTAACCACCCTTGCGGAGATGACGGAGGCCATACAGTCCCTGCGGGTCCGGGGCGCACCGGCCCTGGGCATCTTCGGTGGCTTCGGCCTGTACGTGCTGGCAATGCGCACATGGGACCGGGATTTTTACGAGAGCATAAGCCGGGACGCCCGGGTCCTTGCCAACGCCCGGCCCACGGCGGTAAACCTCTCCCGGGGCGTAAACCGGGTCCTGGCCGCCGGGCTGGAAGGCCCGAATCCCGCCCGGAGCCGGGAGAGCATGCTCCGTGAGGCCCGTGCCATACTGGACGAGGACATAGCCACCTGCCGGGCCATCAGCGAGCAAGGCCTGACCCTCCTCCGTGACGGCCAGTGCGTGCTGACCCACTGCAACGCCGGCCCCCTGGCCACCTCAAAATACGGCACCGCCATAGGCCCCCTGATTCTGGGTGCGGAGCGCGGGATGCACCTGCGGGCCATTGCGGACGAGACCCGGCCCCTGCTGCAGGGGGCCCGGCTCACAAGCTATGAGCTATGCAGGGCCGGGGTGGACGTGACCCTCATCTGCGACAGCATGGCTGCCTGGGCCATGGCTCAGGGCATGGTGGACATCTGCTTTGTGGGCTGCGACCGGGTAGCCCGAAACGGGGACACCGCCAACAAAATCGGCACCAGCGCCGTGGCCATCCTGGCAAAGCACTACGGCATCCCCTTCTACGTGCTGGGCCCCACCTCCACCCTGGATCTGAGCTGCCCGGACGGGGAGCACATACCCATCGAGCTCCGGGACCCGGAGGAGATACGCTCCGCCTGGTATCGGGAGCCCATGGCTCCGGAAGGGGTCCGCTGCTGGAACCCGGCCTTTGACGTGACGCCCCACGACCTGATCACCGGCATAATCACGGAACGGGGCATTGCCCGCCCGCCCTTTGAAAAAAGTCTCCCGGCCCTGTAAAAAACGGAGGAGCCCTTCGGCTCCTCCGTTATCTTATTTCTTCTCTTCCTCTTTGGGCTCCTCAGGGGCCGGCAGTGGGCTGTAAAACAGGCTCTGCCCGGTCTCGCTGTCGAAAAGGTGCAGGCGGCTCTCCTCCGGCTGGAGGAAAAACTCCGTGCCGGGCTTCGGGGCCTCAAGCTCCTCCCGGACCTGGACCAATGCCACAAGCTCCGTGCCGTCGGCAGTTCTGGTGTGCAGGTTCATGGTGCTGCCCGTGAGCTCGCACACGTCGCTTTTCACCGGAATACCGGTCCCGGCCAGCTTAAGATGCTCCGGACGGATACCCACCGTGACGGTGCCCGGCTCGGTTTTCCGGGCCTCCAGGGCCTCCTTCTGCCAGTCCGTCAGCCCGATTACGGTGCCGCAGACCGAGAGAGTATAGCCTCTTTCGTCCTTCCGGAGCTTTCCCTGGGCAAAGTTCATCTGGGGCATGCCGATAAAGCCCGCCACGAAAAGGTTCTGGGGCTTATTGAACACCTCCGAGGGGGTGCCCACCTGCATGATGTTGCCGTCCTGCATGATGACTATCCGGTCGCCCAGGGTCATGGCCTCCGTCTGGTCGTGGGTCACGTAGATGAAGGTGGTGTTGATGCGCTGGCGGAGCTTGAT